>CAXGPR010000086.1:0-14304 GCA_964011675.1 uncultured bacterium | reverse complement strand
ATTTACCATACTGCACTATAGAAAGCAGGTTTGAAGGATGAAATATAGGCGATTTGGACGCACTGAACTCAACGTAAGTTCAGTTAGTTTAGGAGGTGCATATATTGGTGGAGACACAGAACGCATGGAGGTAAACGCCATAGAGATCGTTTCGAGAGCTTGGGAAGCGGGGTGCAACTATATTGATACTGCACCTTTATATGGAGAGAGCGAGCGCCTATTAGGGCAGGCTTTAACTGTGGTCAATCAGCCATTCTTTATAGCTACAAAAGTGGGTTTTAAACCAGAAGGATTTGACTACAAGCGAGATTCGGTGCTGACTAGTTTGGAACGAAGCTTGGGGCTGTTAGGTGTGGACAAAGTAACGGTAGCTCAGATACACGAAGTTAATTTGGCTGGGTGGGAGAGGATTATGGAACCGGGGGGTGCGTTAGAGGGATTGCGCGAGGCACAGAAGAAAGGCCTATGCCAATTTATTGGCATTACAGGTCGGGCAATACCGTTGTTAGCAGAACTGGCCGAGACCGGTGAGTTTGATATGGTCCTTTGTTATCACGACTACCACCCGTGTAAGAAACTAGCCGCTGAGCACGTTGTGCCGGCGGCTGCGGCCAACGATATGGGCATAGTGATCGCAACGCCGCTTGCCGGCGGGATCTTTGTCGAGGGCAAAGAGCAGTACGAGGCCGTTGAGCAGTGGTTTGAGGAAGAGGATCGACCACGAGTATGGGGTATATTAGAAGAAATGAAAAGGGAAAATTCTACACTGCCGCAAAGCGCTTTTCGTTGGATATTAGGTGATAATCGGGTATCAACGGTTTCGAGTGGCTCGTCGAACACTGCTGAGTGGGATGAGGTCGTAGCAGCCGCAGACATGGAAGTGTTGCGACTCAGTGTATAAGCAAGCACGGTTTGGCGTGATTTGCCGTCAGATGCCCAGACCTGCCGCGACCGCAGAGGATATCTGCTTCGGGCTCAGCTAATTCGGTCGCTAGGTGGTATTATAGAAATCTAATTTTATGCAGTAATGTTAGGGCTGGCGAGATTACACCATGGCTAAACGCACAAATAACGAATGCTATTTATTGTTTACAGGCGCAACTGGCATTTGTTTCATCGGATGTACAGATAACTTTATTTAACTAACGATTAATTTAAATCGTCATTCAATGAAAATACAAGATCTATTCATCCTCATCTTTGCTTAGTCGTTCCAAAAGAGCTAAAGCATCGCTAAGAAGTAAACGTTTACCTACCACATCATGTATGTTTTTAGGGTCAATAAACAGGCGAAACCCGTCATCCGCCTCCTCAATGGATATCGAACTTGATGCGTTTGAAAGTTCACCGCGAACCTCATACGTTTGAACCGGATGCGTAATGCTCTTCACCGAAATTTTTTCAAGTTTTTCGCAAGCGATAGTATCGCGAACGAGTAAATAGGTTTCTTCTGATATTAGAATCTGATTGGGACGCGCACTGGACTCAAGTCTCGATGCAAGGTTGACCCCATTTCCAATCGTCGTGTAGTCTAACCTATCTTGGGAACCAAAGTTGCCGACCGTACAAGTATCAGTATGAATCCCCATTCGTATGTCGAGTGGTTGAGAGATTCCTTTGTCAAGCCATCTATGTCGGAAGACTTGCATGGCGTTCTTCATTTCAAGCGCCATTGAGACACACGCAAGAGCATCTTCTTTAGTCCCTCGAGTTTTAGGATCGCCGAAAAAAATCATGATGGCATCACCGATGTATTTATCTACAGTTCCGCCGTATTTAGTAGCTATATTTGTCATCGCTGTGAGATACTCTGTAAGTAACTCAGTCAATGCTTCAGGCTCGAGGCGTTCCGTAATCTCTCCGAACCCCTTAATATCTGAGAAAAAAATCGTGAGCTTCTTTCTCTGAGTCTGTATTTTTACCTCAAGATCACCAGAGAAAATAGAGGCAAATACATGATGGGAAAAATACTTAGCTAGCTTGATCAGTATACTTTCATTTTCCTTTTGGGCTGTGATGTCAGTTCCGTAAATGTTTATGAATTCAAACTCCGGTACGTGGACTATGTGAAAAGTGAAAACGCTTGATCCTACCTGCATCTCTATTCGGTTATCAGTTGGAATTTCGTTATTTAAGCTAACCTTAGCCGGAAACTGCTGACCGATACATATTCCGAGATCCTCTACCACACGTTGCCCAGCCTCGTTTGCGTATGTTAATGCACCGTTCATGTCCAGCCTAAATACAGGATTAGGATTTTGGTCTGGGAATCTCATAATCGCTTTCATTGCTGTAATATCTGTTCCGTAGATGTTAATCGATGAGAGTTCCGGCACAGACACGACGTGAAACGCAAAAGTTCGCGACCCCACAGATAATTCCAACTGATTCTCTACTGTATTGTCTGCATGAGCGATAAGTGTATCGGGGAGTTTACTTCCAATCTCTATACCTAGCACATGTAGTAAACTTTGCCCAGCAAGGTTCGCATACAGCAATCTACCCTTCTCGTCAGTTCTAAAAACGGGATTAGGGTTTTGGTCAGGAAACTTGGTAAGCACTTCTACATGATTTTGTAGCGACTTAACTGAGTTCCTATCATACATGGTGTGGCTCCGATTTTAGTGATATACCATGAAATGACTTCGTCAGATATATAAACAAAGATCAAAAAAAATTTATTTTGAGATTACTTAGAGATGTGGTTCCAAGAATGGTTTTGAACGGTCATTAGTTTAAGTGACGCGTTCTGAATTTCGTTAACAATGTCAAAATATTTCACGATACGGCAACTGTTATTCCATATCTTCACACTTGACGGTGTAATTATCAGACCGCGATTCGACCAAATGCCATCCATATAAAATCACACTGCGTCAATTCGGTTATCTATCGCTTTTGTCAATAAGAGACAGCTAACATGGTGTAGCCCCAAGATAGAGTACGCACGGATGTTAGTTACAGGTGTCAAAAAATCTCTTGGTTACTGGATGGTTCGTTGAGTCGGGTAAGGTTGTGGTAAGTGAGGGGGCTGATACTGAACTGGACGCGTGGGATTTGGCAGTTCGCTAAAGTGTAAGGAGAGAGCCCCAGCTGACGTGGTGTTAACTAAGAGAAATTCACCATCAATATCCTAAGGATTATTTTTGCCGTTCTATTTGATGCTGATTCCATCAAGAACGCTTTCGTAGGATTTTTTAATGGTTCAACTACTAAAAACTGAGGTTGAGGGAATTATCACCCTTTCCAATCCATATTTTATTGCCATGTAAGGTGACTGCCCTGTGTGTTATAGCTTTTTAAAATAATAAAGCTAAAATTATCGATTATTACATAAGAAAAGACCCCTAATGCTACAACAAGCAGGACATATTTTAGGATTTTCATTATCGGTTCCTCACTCTTAATGGTGAAGCAGAGTTTTTTACCACAACTTCCTTAGGTAAATATAACAAATCAGAGCCGGAAAGCGTAGAATGTATGTGACAAGGATTACAAAAAATAGCATTTTAGTCTTGTGCTCATATAGCAGAGGAAAGCTGATGCCCAAGTGTATCCGTGTGTGGAGATAAATGGAAATTACGACAAATTTAGTGTTTACTAAAAGTGATGGTTACACATGAATTATGTGTGTCAAATATGACATTGAAAAATCTAAAGAATAATTTTGAGGAATCAAATTATGAAAATATTCTGATGCTGGGTAGGATGCTTGTGGGAAGTTAAATGAGCGGAGAGAAATAAACGGTTTTTGTTTGTCTGTAAATTTTATTTTTAGCATTTTCTGAGTAATGGCGAAATTCTCTCACTCATGTGTAATTTTCTTCAAATTAGGTGGATTTTTTATTGCGGCACAAACCCCAACTGCTATATTGATTTGTCTGTGAGTGTACTTACACACATCCTCTAAATTAGACAAAATTTCAACAAAACTTTGACAAAAGAAAATTATCGAGTATTTACTTAACTATTGAGGCCTAAAATTTAGGCCTGATAAAACACCTACGAGGAGACGAGAAAATGGAATCCGAAAATAAGACCACTACTTGGCCTGATCTTGCTATTGGCCTTTATGAGCGGTTAACTGAACGCGGGGCAGTGATAACTTACACTTTCGAGAATCTCACCGTCGAAGTGCCTTCAGGCGTTGGGGAAGATAGTGGAGCAAAATGGCACCTTGATGGAACTATAAAAGTTACCACAACCGATCGGCAGTCTGCTTGAAAAATCAGCATCTTGACATTACTGCTCACTTGGATATTTCTTCACCCGAAGGAAGGTTCCAAGTGAGCGGCGACAACTCTTCTATTAATGTCTCTTTTACCGAGTGGTCTACGCTTTTTTCAATTTTTAAAATTTTGAGAAAGTTAGAACGCACAAGGCATAAACTGCTCGACCTGAACTGGTTAGACGAAATTCAAGGAAAAATAGTCCTTAAGGGATGGGAAATAGCCATTGTTCGTTTACACAAAGCCGATGTTTCACGTTTACTCAGCTTTAAAAACGTTACCCTACGCCCGGTGAATATAATATCTGCTCTCTTACGACCGCAGTAAGATAATTTATCATTAATTGATTTGTACGATTACAGGCTTCAAAAAACTCGTTTGAGGCTGCGGCATCCTCCCTGTTTTAGATGTCATTCATTTAGTTTCTCGTTATAAGGTCGTTCTGGAAGCACCAAATAAGTTTTTACCGCTGATTGCCTTGTATGTTCATCCTTGTAATTGAGTGAGAGCTTAAAAGGGCTACTTCACTATTTTTCCAGAGTATAATTAGATTGATAGATTCTTTAATCGGCATCCTAAATAAATATTAATCAGTGTTCCCAGTTAAGTGTCGGTAAATAGACTCACAGGAGGGCAGGCCGACCCTGAGGGGAGTTCGCCAGTTTTTTGGGGAAGGGTCAAAGCAGTGGCAAAACGGCCTTCTCTTTTCCTTTTGCTTCAACCATGATGTCGGCCACCTCACCGTTTAATGCATGAAGTAGTTCATCCCAATCTTCTGGTAGGATAGAAACGTGGTGGGCCCCCGGCCTTTTTTGAGGATTTTGACTGGACAGATGTAGCTTGGGGCGCGTTTTCCAAGTAGGGCGAGCCAATTTGATGGCTTCTCCCAGAGAAAGATTACCCGGGTTGAGTCGATGATGTAAATTGTCGACGATGGCGCCTACGCCCAATTCACTGGCCACTTCGGCAACTTCAGCGAGTGTCCACACACTCTCGTCTACTTCAATCGCTAAGTAGCGTTTAATCTGGGATTCGGCACGCATTACTTCAATGAACCGGCGCATCGCACTGGGCTTATCGCCGTAGGCTCCGCCCAAGTGAAGAACGATTACGCCATCTTCCGCCCCTAATAGATCCAAGACGGTTGCAGAATAATGTAATTCGGCTAAACTACGTTCAACTACCTCATCATTTGGACTGCCAGGATTGATAAATTGGCCTGGGTGCATCGAGAGCCGAACACCTATTTCTTTCGCAAGTTTCCCAATCTGAGTAATGTGCTCTATATGATATGTGTCCCAATCATAGGGGAAATTTGGGTGTGAGGCGAAGGGTATGAGGTGTTGGCCTATCCTAAAAAGATGAATGCCTGCACCTCTGTTCCATAAGAGCATCCGTTCTAAGTCGTTAAGGTTGTCTTGGATTTTATCACGTATCCGCTCGACATCTTTAATACTGGCTAATTTTATGCCCCGATTAGTCGTTGCGGAGAGCGTCTCATTCTGACAAGGATATCCAAAGCGTATATTATGAGACGGGTCAATCATAATGAAGTGGTCCAAAGCTTGAGGAGAAGGCGCGGAAAGAAGGCTGTTTGCCCTCTTATTTCTACTGCGAATGTATAGTTGTGTGTGTCAATGTCAATTTAGCGATTGGGTTATGGTGCTTTTTTGACTTGGAAATCTTTCATACTCATTGTGGAAGACTGTTTTGAGAAGAAAGGTGTGGTTTTTTTGAACGTAAATCGTTCAACCTTATACTAAATTTAGTTATCGGTTAGAGGTTGTAAAAACGCAGATCAAGGTTAGTTTGGTTATGCTAGACAAAGTACTGTGAAACGGGAGATTTACCGTATTGGGCACAAAGATTCGTATTGCCGAACGTATGAGTCCAGATCCAACGGAAGAAGAGTTGAACTATTTTCGACATATGGGAATTGATGCCGCCACGATATGGACCACACTAGATATAGCTACATTTGAGTATATGGCTTCGATTAAGGAGCGATTAGAAGCGTGGAATATTGAATTGTGGAACATTGGCGTCCTCGATCTGCACTGCGATTCGGATATAGTTTTGGGCTCTAAAAAGTTTCCTAAGAAAATTGAGCAATACAAAAAGTATTTACGCAACTTAGGTAAGGCGGGTATTGGCTACACGACTTATGCGCACATGGCGAATAAAAATATTCCACAGTATTACCAAACTGGAATAGGTGAAACGCGTGGCTTGCCTACAAGAGAATTTGTTCAAAAAGATGCCGTTGATTTACCGCTGTCTCATGGTCGGGTTTATAGTGAGCAAGAAGTGTGGAAAACGCTGATAGAGTTTATTCGCCAGGTGGTACCTGTTGCAGAAGATGCGGGAGTGAGAATCGGTTTGCATCCCGACGATCCACCCATACCTGTTTTGGGTGGGATTGGCCGGGTAGCTCGCTCCTTTGCACACTGTGAACAGTTAATCGACTTGGCTGACAGTGAATGCTTCGGGCTTTGTCTTTGCGTGGGTAGTTGGGCTGAAGGGGGAGATCAAATGGGAGCGGATGTTTATAAAATGATTGACCTTTTTGGCCGTGAAGGTAAGCTTTTTAAGGTGCATTTTCGAAACGTCGATAGGCCACTTCCAACCTTCCAAGAAACACTTTTGGATGATGGATATATAGATATGTACAAGGTGATGCAGGCGCTGAGAAATATCGAATTTGATGGAGCTATACTGCCTGACCATGTCCCGGGAGGAAAAGCCGAAGCGGCCTACACAATTGGCTATATACGCGCATTGCGTAGACAGGTTTGCGGTGTGTGAAGAAGGTCAGTGATTAAGGTGCCTCAGATGCGAATGCCCAAGCTTCGTATCCGCCTTCTAAATTGTAGACTTCTGAAAAACCCTGTTCAATTAGAAACTGAGCCGCGTGTTGGCTGCTGTGACCGTGGTAGCAGTATACGACCAGAGGTCGATCCTTGGGAGTCTGGTTAATCAAAGTGTTGATATTGTTCTGGTTTATATGAAATGAAGGCTCTATATGTCCTTTGATATGAGATAGATAATCTCGTACATCAATAAATAAGGCGTTGCCGCTACGAAGCTTTTGTTGGGCTTCTTCGATGTGGATTCGGGAGAATGTATCCATTAAAAATTGTTGTTCAAATAAAAAGAAAAATATATGAATTTTTGAACAGAACATGAATTAGTTTTTTTCCGAAGTCGTTCGGACCTTGCTGTGATTTTTCCTGAAATGGTATTTTTGGATTGCCGATCTCTCTCAAGCTAGAAGTAAAAAAATTACCCTTCCCCCTCCGCATCAAAAATATGCCTCTTTCCTAAAGAGTCAGCGAATTTTTGTAGGGAATTTGCATGTAGAGTGAAACAAGGTCCACTCTTTTGTTTCACGGGGTTAATGTCTCAACGGCTCCATTTCTATGGTCTATTTCTGAGACGGCATAGCCCTCGTCTTGAGGTGCCGCGTTTGTATTTTAATAATGATGTGCAAATCAACCATTATTACAAGTATAGCCTGTTGACTATCTTTCACTGCGCTTGTCAATTCGTGGCATGTTCAATAGTTCACTTTTTGGTAGATTTCGAAATGACTGTCTTGTGTCAAGAAGTTTGACAAACAGTTATTCGCCAAAAATTTTGGGGTAAACGGCACGCTCCGTGGCACCTCCTACGACTTCTAATCAACTCGTATTAATGGCTCGGGATAGAGACGGAAGGTATGGGTTGAGAATTAAGAGACCAATCGTATTCATGAAACTGAACTTTTAAAGTTGGGCTTCTAAGTCGATCCTCTACCGGTTGGCTCACGTAGGGAATGAAGTAAGATATCAATGGATCCATGTCAGGGTTATTAGGGTTTGTAAACCGATTCTTAGTAGCGAAGTCATTGCGATACCAGTCAATTATTTTTGATAGGTAGAGTTGGTTTCCGCTCAGGGTAAAAAAATGTTCGTTTGATATAAATCGCTTCAAGGCCTTTTCGAGCCTTTTCTCCAGTGAACGGCCCGTAAATGCTCTGTTTTCTAAAGGGGGACAGCTCATAGCCCCGCAGTTAAGGACAAAGTGGACGCGTGGGTCGTTAAACTGAGTGCGGATGATGTCGTTTTCTATATTGTTTAGTGTTAATTCCTGCCCGCCAACTGTCCATTTCTGGCGGTTAAAAAAACCATTAAACAGTCTAATGTCCTTGACGCTGGAAACGGGATAGGCGTCAGTGATGCCTGTTAGAACCGAGGCATTATACGCATTAATCCAGTAGGCTAATTGTTCAGTTGGCGAGGAAAATCGCTTGGGGTGTGATACTGGGCTCACGTTTGCGATAGAGTCCATATAAACATTCAAGTTTGTTCGATTCTTTTGAAGCCCTGCGTAATTCACTAATCCGTTTTCATTAACAAAAGATGAGAGCACTACGTCAAGTGGACTGTGGTCAAAGGGGATCTGGGCTTGACTTGGTATGTAAGAAAATAGTTTGGTGATTATGCATAGAACTGCGGTTCGAACATATCCGTGCATTTATGGCCTCGGGTTAGTTATGTGAGATGATTTTCAAGAGAATACTAATAGATCGACTTCATGGGAATGCATTGATTCTGCTGGTTCTCTTTGCCGCGTCGGCCCTGCGGTTGACTTACGTGATGTGGTTAAAGAATACGCCAGTAGGCGAGAAAATGCTTATTGATTCAGCCTATTATCACCGAGAGGCTCTGCGTCTGGTTTCAGAGGGATGGGTAGGAGATCAGGTTTTTTTCATGAACCCTTTTTATTCCTACTTCTTGGCTGTAATATACACCTATTTGGGGCCCTCTTGGCAGTGGATATGGATTATTCAATCGGCTATGGGGACGATGATATGCTATTTTACCTACGTGCTAGGGGGGAGGCTATGGAATAAAAGGGTTGGCCTAATTGCAGCGGCATTCTTAGCTCTTTATGGGGCGCTGATTTTTTACGACGGAGCATTGTTAACTGCTAGTCCTATTCTATTTCTTAATACCTGGGCATTGATGCTGTTATTTGGGCGGAAGAGGTTGCATTGGACGTCTCTTATAGGAGCTGGTATTCTCCTGGGACTATCAGCCACTGCACGGCCATTCAGTATAATCTTTGCACTTGCAATGGTGCCGATTTTCTTCCGGGCAAATCGAGCTAAGTTCGTTAAGAACGTCATTTTTCTCTGGGGTGGTATATTTCTGGCAGTCATGCCTGTTATCATGCGTAATTATGCCATCGGGGGAGAATGGGGATTAACAACTTCTTCAGCTGGCATGAACTTTTATGTGGGTAATCATCCCGGTGCGACAGGTATCTATGCACAGGTTGATTTTTTGTCTACTGCCGAGCCCGACAGGGAGCGAGAAGAGTTCATGAGGGAAGCCGATCGCCGGTGTCAATGCGAGTTGACGCCAGGAGAAGCTTCTCGCTACTGGTTTGGGCAAGGCCTCACGTTTATTATCGAGTTTCCACAAGAATACGGCAGACTATTACTCCGAAAAGCCTATTTTTTTCTGAATCAAGTTGAATCACAAAACAATTTAAGTTTCTACTTCGCAAGAGATTTTTCACCGATTTTGAGGTGGGCATTTGTGGGCTGGTGGCTTGTATGTCCGCTTGGAATTGCGGGTTGGTTTGCCTCGTCTCGCGCGTTGAAGCGGTCTCCTCTCGTTATATATTTCCTATGCTACTGGCTTGGATGCATGATGTTTTTTGTATCATCTGAGTACCGTCTACCTGTTGTGCCTGTACTCGCTTTATATGGCGCTCATATGGTGCTATTCGTTTGGCAGGCCGTACGAAAGGGGAGACTAGTCTCACTGAGTCGTCCCTTTATTGCGCTTGTTTTGATTGCCATCCCTGTTATTTATAAAGACACATTAGCACAAAAGCTGACGCTACGCAGAGTTGATTACTATAATTTTGCCGCGCTTTATGAGCGAGACGGGAATATGGAACAGGCTGCCAATCTCTATCATAAGTCTTTAGAAATAGATCCTTATTTCCAACCTGCGAGAGCTGGCTTGGAACGCATAAAAAAGGGAGTAAAGCCAACCGTAAAAGTCTTAAACCAAGCCCGGATTGCACTTCAAAGAGCAGAATATGATGAGGCCAGTAGCAAATTCAAAGAAGCAATTAGACGGGGGCATAATGAACCGGAAACTTACAATAATTGGGGTTTAAGTTTATACAAGATGGGGCAAATGCAGGCGGCCGAACAGGCGTTTGAAAATGCTTTAAAAATACGACCGGGTTACGATAAGGCCGCGTTTAATATGGCGCTAGTAAAAAGAGCTCAAGGGACCTCAGACGCTGCCTACACATATATTAACCAAGCACTTTTGTATAACCCAACGTATAGACAAGCATTGTATAAAAGGGGTGAATGGGCAGCAGAAAAGGGTAATTATATACAGGCGGTTAGTGATTGGCAAAAGCTATCCGAGCTAGTGGGAGGTGATGAGCGACTGCGGGCTAAAATTGATTCACTAAATGAGGTAATGCCTTGATTCATGCTTCAATAGTCAAAGCCACCATCCAAGTTCGTGGGGCTAGGGAAGGAGGTTTACAGAACGTAGATTTAAATATTCCGCTCAATGCTATTAGCTGCTTTGGGGGGCCAAGTGGAGGCGGCCACCGGGCGTTAATGGAGCGAGTTTTATATGCGGAAAGCTGCTCACAATATATGAGATCTCTTAGCGTAAATCGGAGGGAAGAAGTCGTTGGGGCTAAGCGGGTAGACGTAGATTCGATCACAGGTTTACCACCCGTTGTGAATTACTTAGATGATGGAATACAACCCTCGGTTCAACTGGCCGAATTTCTGGGAATAGAGAGCCGTCTTGCATCATGGATTAGTCGATATGGAACGTGGCACTGCCCAATGTGTGAGGGGATATGTGCTGCGTATCGACCCGAAGAAGTAGAGCCCGCACTTTTTTCTACCATTGGAACTAAAAGAGTTTTACTGTTGGCTCCGATCGCAGAAGAATTAATCGATGGGAAAGAGGCAATATGGGAACAACTCCGCTCAGTTGGTTTTGTTCGAGTCCGCATTGGTGGTAAGGTGTTTCGTATTGAAGATGGAGTCGGGGAATGGAGGGGCAAATCGGCAGAAGTCGTAGTAGATCGACTGGAACCCTGCAAAGAAGGAAGCAGGCGTTTTTTAGAAGGGGTTCGTTCAGCGCGTGCCATTTCTGGAGGCCAAACTCATTTTGTAGATGAAAAAGACGAGGTTTGGCGATTAAACAGAGACCTCACGTGTATAAAATGTGGGTTTATTGTTGGTAATCAGGGTAGTGAAGACCTCCTTGCAGATGAAGTGATCGCTAAGCACCTGAGATGTGGTGATATCACTTGGTCGTCGCTGAAATCGGCCACGGTTGGGGAGGGTCTATCGGCCATAAAGCGGGCGGTAGATAAGCAGGAAGAGTGGATGGATGTCCTTGAGCTATTAAAGCGATTGGGATTGGAAAGCCTGCCTATCGATCAGCCTGTTGATACCCTTTCTCGCAGCGAATGGCTCAGGCTACGGTTGGCTAGCCGTATTGATTCTAATATGTCTGGTATTGTATATCTGCTGGGCGGTATGGTAAGCAGTGTGGAAGGGCGTCTTAAGGACTCTATTGTAGACGGCATAAAAACTTTGATCAAGCAAGGAAACACAGTGCTAACTTCCGATCGGGCTGTAGAAGTTCAACGCGAAGCGCAACTGAATTGCACTTTTATAAGAGGGCATGTATCCGAAGAAGTATCTTCTCAAGATGAGGAAGAAATCGATCTGCCTTTCTTTAGCGGAGAAAAGGTGCCGTGGGAAATTACGGGAGACGGTTTTTGGGGCTCAATTGATGCTAAAATACCTCGAGGTGCAATAGTCAGATTGGTGGGTAAGCCAGGAAGTGGAAAAACACGCCTCCTTAATGAGGTGATAAAGCCGTTGCTGTTAGGTAAAGGAAAACCCTACAAAATACGTTGGATTCAGGGCAAGCCTCGTGTTCATACAGCTGATAGAACCAGAAAAGAGGGGCTCCTTCTAGAGTCAATTGGAGTAAGCGGGTTGCTTGCTCAGGTTTATGCATCGACGCCAGCAGGTAGAGACAAGGGGTTTCCAGCAGACTTTTACCGACTGGATAAGGTTGGGGGAAGATGTCCATCTTGCGCTGGAAATGGCAAGGTCGGTATTTCCATGGAGTTTGTGGAAGATATAGAAAGCGAATGTCCGGCGTGCAGCGGGGAAAGGTTCCGTTCCGAAGTCCTCGGGGTTACATACCGGGGGAAGACTATTGCCCAAGTCTTATCTACGTCTGTTGACAGTGCCTATGCCCTCTTAATGCGCGAAAAGCGTATTGCAGATCGGTTAAAATGGTTGCTCGATCGGGATTTTGGACATCTCAAACTTGGGAGCCAATTGGCAGATTTAGAGTGGCCTGAAGCAGTTCGTCTACAGTGGGTGATCGGTTTGAAGGGACAACCAACCGATAAAGACTTCATACTCGCCGACAGCTTTACCGATAGCCTGCACTCAACTGATGTAAAAGCCTTTTTAGGAGAATTTAAGCGGGTGGTAAAGGCGGGTGGCACGGTCATTGTTGCCGATAATCATCCCAGCATACGGTCAGCCAGTAGCCATGTTGTGGAAATTCTTTACTCAGAGGGAGAAAGGCGGTTGAAATTTAGGTAATTAGATGCATCCATCGCATGGTTTTTTCCACTGGCGTAGGCTACGGAGTTTACTTGACTTAAAAGGGTTAGGGTGCCTATTTTTCATAGCTTACTTGAAGCCTACTTTGCTAGTGGTATATTCTGGGCGTGGTACGCTGTTTACTCCGGCTCACCTTTTGTATGAGGAGAGAATATCAATGGCCGAAAATGCGGCCGTTTCTGACGCTTTAGAACAAGGACACACAACAGACGAACGAAGTTCTGTTGTCATTCTTTTCTCTGGCGATTCCGGTGACGGGATGCAGTTGACTGGTGACCAATTTACCAACACATCCGCGGTATTAGGAAATGATGTCAGCACTTTTCCAGACTTTCCTGCCGAAATTCGTGCTCCTGCAGGCACGATCGCTGGCCTCAGTGGTTTTCAAGTAAATTTTTCTTCCGATGAATTATACACAGCAGGTGATTCTCCCCAAGTCCTCGTTGCGATGAATCCTGCAGCACTGAAGGCTAATCTGAGTGAACTCGACGCTGGGGGCGTGATAATCGTCAATACAGACGCATTCACTAAGAACAACCTTAGCAAGGCAGGATATGATTCGAACCCATTAGATGAACACGAGGCCTTTAGTGGATATGAATTATTGAAGGTCCCGCTTACGACCATCACGCGTAACGCCTTGAAAGACATAGATAGCTTGTCTACAAAAGCGCGTGACAAGTGCAAAAACGCCGTTGCGCTCGGTCTGGTCTATTGGATTTTTTCGCGGCCGTTAGAGACCACCGTGAGTTTCTACCAAAAAAAGTTTGCTAAAATGCCAGATGTAGTGGAAGCTAATACTCGGGCACTGAAGGCAGGCTATAATTACGGAAACACCATAGAGGCTTTCAGCGGTCGAGTAAGCGTCCCAAGTCAATCTGTGGTCAGGCCCGGCACTTACCGTAGGATTACGGGAAACGAAGCAGTTGTTTACGGACTGGTTACGGCTGCCCAAAAAGCAAATTTACCTCTCTTTTTTGGTTCGTATCCTATTACGCCAGCAAGTCAGATATTGGAAGGTTTGTCAGCGCTAAAAAATTTCGATGTGCGTACGTTTCAAGCCGAAGATGAAATTGCTGCTATGTGCTCTATAATAGGCGCTTCTTTTGGCGGTTCACTTTCCGCTACAGCCAGCAGTGGTCCGGGTATAGCGCTAAAAAGCGAAGCTACCAACCTCGCCATAGTTATGGAGTTACCTATGGTGATAGTTAACGTCCAACGCGGCGGTCCAAGCACAGGTTTACCAACAAAAACGGAGCAGTCAGATTTGCTGGAGGTAATGTATGGCCGCCATGGCGAAAGTCCGATACCAGTTATCGCGCCAGCAACTCCAAGTGAATGTTTTGCTTACACGGTAGAAGCTTGTCGTATTGCAGTTCG
>CAXGPR010000085.1:0-14448 GCA_964011675.1 uncultured bacterium | reverse complement strand
TCGTCAGCTCGTGTCGTGAGATGTTGGGTTAAGTCCCGCAACGAGCGCAACCCCTGTCCTTAGTTGCCATCAGGTAATGCTGGGAACTCTAAGGAGACAGCCTGTGATAAGCAGGAGGAAGGTGGGGATGACGTCAAGTCATCATGGCTCTTACGTCCTGGGCTGCAAACGTGCTACAATGGTCGGTACAAAGGGTTGCGATGCCGCGAGGTGGAGCCAATCCCAAAAAACCGATCTCAGTTCGGATTGGAGTCTGCAACTCGACTTCATGAAGGTGGAATTGCTAGTAATCGCGGATCAGCATGCCGCGGTGAATACGTTCCCGGGT
Source organism: uncultured bacterium (assembly GCA_964011675.1). Lineage (GTDB taxonomy): Bacteria > Latescibacterota > UBA2968 > UBA8231 > UBA8231. Next base: position 14,120 of record CAXGPR010000085.1, on the reverse strand, counting down.
CTTGTACACACCGCCCGTCAAGCTAGGAAAGCCGGATATGGCTGAAGTCGTGGTCCCAACCGCAAGGAGGGAAGCGCCGAAGCTAGAGCTGGCGATTCGAGCTAAGTCGTAACAAGGTAGCCGTACCGGAAGGTGCGGCTGGATCACCTCCTTTCTAAGGAGATTTTCGAGGTTTTACCTCGACAACATCTACCTAGGTCAATGCTCTTTTGGCCTAGGCTCTGTGCGCGTTATTTGATTTTCAAGGGGGTATAGCTCAGACGGTTAGAGCGCACGCCTGATAAGCGTGAGGTCGGTGGTTCGATTCCACCTACCCCCACCATCAGGCATTTGGTCTTTGACAATCGAATACAGTTCACACCACAAGTTTTGTTGGTTATAGATGGTTCACCATTTGTAACTTGCGAACCTAAGTGATGCGATATCTCAAGTGTTGAAATAGCAATAGATTTTTGGTCAAGCTATGAAGGGCGTACGGTGGATGCCTTGGCACGAGAAGGCGATGAAGGACGTGATAAGCTGCGATAAGCTTCGGGGAGGTGCAAATAACCTTTAATCCGGAGATTTCCGAATGGGGCAACCCAGTGCAGGTCATGCTGCACTACCCTCGGGTGAATACATAGCCCGAGTGGAGCAAACGAGGGGAACTGAACCATCTAAGTACCCTTAGGAAGAGAAAGCAACAGCGATTCCCCTAGTAGTGGCGAGCGAACGGGGAACAGCCTAAACCGTTGGTATGTTAAAGCCTGTGTGTGTTGTACCAACGGGGTTGTGGGACATTATTGGGCCAGTGCACAGACTGGCCGGGAAGTTACCAATCTACACCATAGTCGAAGTGTTCTGGAAAGTTCAACCACAGAAGGTGATAGTCCTGTAGACGAAATGGTAGTAGACTTCCTTAATAGTGTTCCCGAGTACCACGGGGCACGTGAAACCCTGTGGGAAACTGGGGAGACCACTCTCCAAGGCTAAATACTCTCTCGTGACCGATAGTGCACTAGTACCGGTGAGGGAAAGGTGAAAAGTACTCCGAGAAGGAGAGTGAAATAGTACCTGAAACCGTACGCTTACAAGCAGTCGGAGGGGGCTTGTCCCCTGACGGCGTGCCTTTTGCATAATGAGCCGGCGAGTTACTTGTATGCAGCGAGGTTAACTCACTCAGTGAGGTAGCCGTAGCGAAAGCGAGTCTGAATAGGGCGTCTCAGTTGCATGCAGTAGACCCGAAGCCAGGTGATCTACCCATGGCCAGGATGAAGCGGGAGTAAAATCTCGTGGAGGTCCGAACCGCCGAACGTTGAAAAGTTCTCGGATGAGCTGTGGGTAGGGGTGAAAGGCCAATCAAACCTGGAGATAGCTGGTTCTCCCCGAAATAGCTTTAGGGCTAGCCTCTTGTTAAAGAGTCGTGGAGGTAGAGCACTGGATCGGCTAGGGGGCTTACCCGCTTACCAAACCGAACCAAACTCCGAATGCCATTGACTTGTTCCAAGGGAGTCAGCGTGCGAGGGATAAACTCCGTACGCGAGAGGGAAACAACCCAGATCGTCAGCTAAGGTCCCAAAGTGTAAGCTAAGTGATTAAAAGGATGTGAAATTGCTGAGACAGCTAGGATGTTGGCTTAGAAACAGCCACCATTTAAAGAGTACGTAATAGTTCACTAGTCAAGTGATTTTGCGCCGACAATGTATCGGGGCTAAGTTTACCACCGAAGCTACGGACTCAGCGTTTCGTTCGCGAGACGCTGATTGGTAGGGGAGCGTTCCATAGTAGGCTGAAGGTAAACCGTAAGGTTTTCTGGACGAGATGGAAGTGATTATGTCGGCATGAGTAGCGATAATGCAGGTGAGAATCCTGCACACCGAAAATCTAAGGTTTCCTGGGCTAGGCTCGTCCTCCTGGGGTTAGTCGGGACCTAAGCTGAGGCCGAAAGGCGTAAGCGATGGAAAACAGGCTAAATATTCCTGTACCACTTACAGCGCGTTTGAGCTATGGGGTGACGCAGAAGTGAAAGGTCAGCCAGCGACTGGAAATGCTGGTCTAAGCCAGTAGGAGGACTGTCTAGGCAAATCCGGACAGTCACTACTCCGAGAGGCGATGGGGAGCCGCTTAGCGGCATAAACTGACCCTAATCATGCTGCCTAGAAAAACCTCTATGTGAGTTCTGTAGGTGCCCGTACCGTAAACCAACACAGGTAGATGAGGAGAGTATCCAAAGGTGCGCGAGAAAACCCTCGTTAAGGAATTCGGCAAAATGATCCCGTAACTTCGGAAGATGGGATGCCCTCAGTAGGTGAAGCTCTTCGCGAGTGAAGCCCAAAGGGGTCGCAGAGAAACGGGCTGGGCGACTGTTTACCAAAAACACAGGTCTCTGCTAAGCCGCAAGGCAATGTATAGGGACTGACACGTGCCCGGTGCTGGTAAGTTAAGAGGATGAGTTAGTCTTCGGACGAAGCTTTGAATCGAAGCTCCAGTAAACGGCGGCCGTAACTATAACGGTCCTAAGGTAGCGAAATTCCTCGTCGGCTAAAAACCGACCTGCACGAATCGTGTAACGACTTGGCCGCTGTCTCAACGAGGGACTCGGTGAAATTGTAGTTCCGGTGAAGATGCCGGATACCCGCGGCAGGACAGAAAGACCCCGTGAACCTTTACTATAGCTTGGTATTGGATTTTGACACTGTACGTGTAGGATAGGTGGGAGGCTATGAAGCGGGAGCGCCAGTTCTCGTGGAGCCGTCCTTGAAATACCACCCTTGCTTTGTTAAAATTCTAACCTTGGTCCCTTGATCGGGATCGGAGACAGTGCCAGGTGGGTAGTTTAACTGGGGCGGTTGCCTCCTAAAAAGTAACGGAGGCGCCCAATGGTTCCCTCAGCGCGGTCGGTAATCGCGCGTAGAGTGTAAAGGCATACAGGGAGCTTGACTGCGAGACTTACAAGTCGAGCAGGTGCGAAAGCAGGGCTTAGTGATCCGACGGTTGCATGTGGAAGCGCCGAAGCTCAACGGATAAAAGGTACTCCGGGGATAACAGGCTTATTGCCCCCAAGCGCTCATAGCGACGGGGCAGTTTGGCACCTCGATGTCGGCTCAGCGCATCCTGGGGCTGGAGAAGGTCCCAAGGGTTTGGCTGTTCGCCAATTAAAGCGCTACGCGAGCTGGGTTCAGAACGTCGTGAGACAGTTCGGTCCCTATCCGCCGTGGGTGTAGGATATTTGAGGAGATCTGACCCTAGTACGAGAGGACCGGGTTGGACGGACCTCTGGTCTACCAGTTGTTCCGCCAGGAGCATCGCTGGGTAGCTACGTTCGGCAGGGATAAACGCTGAAAGCATCTAAGCGTCAAGCCCACTCCAAGACTAGATATCCCGTAGGGTTAACCTACCTAAAGGCCCCTCGTAGACTACGAGGTTGATAGGCTGCAGGTGGAAGCGCGGCAACGCGTGAAGCCGAGCAGTACTAATTGGCCGTGAGGCTTGACCATTTTATTGCATTTCAATTCTCAAGTTGGCGTATCACTTGGTGTGAACTGTATTCGGTTGTTAAAGAACTTTACAGAATTTTTCCGGTGACTATAGCGGAGGGGTCACACCTCTTCCCATTCCGAACAGAGCCGTTAAGCCCTCCTGCGCCGATGGTACTGCTGGGGTCACCCGGTGGGAGAGTAGGACGTTGCCGGATTATTTTTGACCGCCTATCCAAAAAATTGGATAGGCGGTTTTTTATTGGTCATTTAAAGGTTTCGTAGGTCAATAATCTTCACGGTTATAAATCGGTTAAGGCGTGCGAAATGAAGTAAATACAAATTGCGTAGCTATTTGATTTTTCTATTGGTTTAGCCTTTCTTTGGTTGAGAATTTTATGTGAATAACCGTTTAATTGTGTGAGGAGCTTCCTATGTCGGGTCACTCCAAATGGAGTACTATTAAGCGTAAAAAAGGCGCGAATGATGCTAAGCGCGGAAAAATATTTACAAAGATTATTCGTGAAGTAACGGTCGCAGCACGAGATGGGGGAGGCGATGAAAACGCGAATGTGCGTTTGCGTTCCGCTGTGCAAAATGCCAAGGCGGCTAATATGCCTCTTTCAACAATAGAGCGAGCAATAAAACGGGGTACAGGTGAAGAAGAAGGAACCGTTTACGAAGAGGGCCTTTTTGAAGGGTATGGTCCGGGAGGGGTAGCTATCATTGTAGAGACGCTGACGGATAATAGGAACCGGACAGTTTCGGAAGTACGGCATGCATTCACCAAACTGAATGGTAATCTCGGTGAGAGTGGTTCTGTTGCTTGGATGTTTGAGCAGAAGGCAGTCCTCGAAGTAGCTAAAGATAACATTCCCGAAGATGATCTTATGATCGCTGTGATGGACGTTGGCGCCGAGGATATTCAGGATGGGGACGAGGTGTATGAAGTGGTAGCACCTGTGGGTGACTTTGAAGCGGTGAAGAAAGCCTTAGAGGATGGCGGAATTGAGTTTGGTCAAGCGTCATTGGCTTGGATGCCCAAGAGTGAAAACATGCTCGAGGTCCAAGAAGACCAAGCGCAGAAAATCATCCGTTTACTCGAGGCATTGGAGGATTTAGATGATGTTCAAAAGGTATATTCTAATTTTGACCTCCAAGAGGATGCATTGCAGCAATTAATGGCCCAGGAATCGTAGACGCGATCGCGAAACTGGATAGGCATTTTGATTGTCATAGGTATTGACCCGAGTAGCACTAGCACGGGGTATGGCATTATCGAATACGGCAAGCGAGAGTGCCGGTTCATAGACTGCGGCTGTATCCGTCCTCGGAAAGGGCTCGCTTTTGAAGATCGCTTGGTCTTTATTTACGATCAAATACGAGATATCTTGCGCGAGGTGAAACCGGACGAAGCTGCGATTGAAAGTACTTTCTTCGGTAAAGATGCCGATGCGGCAGCAAAATTGGGGCAGGCCCGCGGTGTTCTATTGTTGGCATTGAGGCAATCCGATTTGCCTATTGAGCACTACACGCCAGCTTCAGTAAAAAAGTCGGTAGCGGGTAATGGCAGGGCAACCAAAGAAAGAGTTCAGTTTATGGTAGCTCGACTGTTGGGTTTAAAGGCATTACCGACGCCGCTCGATGCTTCCGATGCTCTGGCCATAGCTCTTTGTCATTTACGTCGGCCCGAAATTGCTCTGTCGGGCATGCAACAACAGCGGCGTCCCGATGTAGAGGCTCTTTTAAAGCGCGTGGTGCGGCGCTAGTTTAATCACTGTTAACTCTTTCAAATATGATCTCTTATCTACGCGGTAAAATCGCCTACAAGGCACCTATGCAAGCCGTCATTGACGTTGGTGGTGTCGGCTATGGTATGTCAATTTCATTGGTCACATATGACCAACTTCCCGTTCTAGGTGAGGAAGTCCTGCTTTTCACGCACATGCATGTGCGTGAAGATCGTATGGAACTATTTGCGTTTGTCGATGAAGGAGAGCGAGAGGTCTTTGAGATGCTGATAGGCGTTTCAGGCATTGGTCCAAGTCTAGCGCTGACCATTTTGTCCGGTATGACGCTGCGCGATTTACAGGAGGCTATAGTCCACGAGCGCGTAAGCGAACTAACCGGTATAAAGGGTATCGGCAAACGCACGGCGGAGCGCCTGGTGCTCGATCTGAGAGACAAGGTTAGTCTGAGTGCTGATGTTTCCGAAGGTAAAAGACAAGACGAAACGGGTTCGGATATCAGTGAGGAAGCCGCTATGGCGCTAATGGCTTTAGGCATGACGTCGTCCGAAGCGCGCCAAACTGTCCGCAAAGCGATAGAGCGCAACGGCAGCGATCTAACCGTCCAGCAATTGATTAAACTTGCTCTTAAGGAGCGTTGAAAGCGCACAAGCCCATGGTAGATCGCCCCATTGATCCCGAATCAGACGATGAAGACCGGGAATTTGATACGACTCTCCGTCCCACTTCTTTACAAGAGATGTTGGGTCAGGAAAAGACTAAAAAGCAGCTGAGAATAGCTATAGAAGCAGCGAAACAACGTTCCGAAGCAATGGATCACGTATTACTACACGGTCCGCCTGGTTTGGGCAAAACGACGCTTGCCCACGTTGTTGCGCGCGAGCTTGATGTGGATATTCACGAAACGTCAGGACCTTTACTCGACCGCCCGACGGACCTAGCAGGAATACTGACAGCTCTAGGATCGAGAGACGTACTCTTCATAGATGAGGTGCATCGCGTCAATCGCATCGTGGAAGAATATCTGTATTCGGCGATGGAAGATTATAAAATCGACATCATGATTGATCAGGGACCCGCAGCTCGATCTGTTAGCGTGCCACTCGAACCCTTTACCCTAATTGGTGCTACGACGCGACAAGGATTACTTACTTCTCCGATGCGTGCGCGCTTCGGTATCTCAGCACATTTGGATTATTATGCGGTTGAAGAGCTTGCGCAGATCGTTAGTCGAGATGCCCGTTTGTTGGGCTTCTCCTTAGAAGAAGAGGGCGCGTTAGAAGTTGCGCGGCGCTCGCGCGGTACGGCTCGTATTGCCAAGCGTTGGCTGCGCCGCGCTCGGGATTATGCCCAAGTTGAAGGCACGGGAGTTGTTAACGCCGAAGTCGTAGAAGAGGCGCTGAGCGTGCACAACGTAGATCAGGTCGGTCTAGATGAGATGGACCTTAGTTTGTTGCGCGCCATAATAGAGAAGTTTAACGGAGGACCGGTTGGATTGAGTAATTTAGCTGCGGTAGTTGGGGAGGAGGAAGAGACTCTTGAAGAGGTGGTAGAACCCTATTTAATCAAAGAGGGTTTCGTCAAAAGAACGCCGCGAGGGCGCGTTGTTATGCCCCGTTCATACCAGCATCTTGGCATTGAAGTGCCTCGATCTGCCGCTGACTCCCAGTTGGATCTCTTATGATATTGGCAATGGATACATCGACGCACGTTGGCAGTGTGGCCATTGTAGAGAAAACGCGCGTTGTAACTAGCCGTTACTTTGACATTGGTATGCAGCATTCTAAGCGTTTATTTGCCGAAATTGAACAACTGTGTAAACTGGCCAACTGCACGGTTGCTGATCTTACGGCGGTTGCAGTTACGGTTGGCCCAGGTTCATTTACTGGGGTCCGTATTGGGCTCGCTGCAGCTAAAGGACTGTGTTTGGTCGACGACAAGCCGCTTATAACAGTTTCGACATTAGCCGCGCTCGCTGCCGGTGTTCCCTTCGTAGCGCATCCAGTCTGCGCATTACTTGATGCGCGTAAGAATCAAGTATATGCTGGTCTGTACGATATGTCAGGAGGAAGCCCCGTTGAAATTACTCCCGCACGTGCGATCGAGCCTAAAGTTCTGGTAGAGGAGCGCTATGAAAAGAGTACCTTTTACGTGGGTAACGGCGCAGATGCCTATGCTACGTTGATCGACGAAATACCTGGATCTCAGCGGGCACCCTTTCACGCTAACAGTCCGCATGCTGCAGTCGTTGGTGCACTCGCTTGGCACGATTTTGACAGGGGCAATATTGCAGATCTATCTACGGTGGAGCCGGATTACTTGCGTGCGCCAGATGCCAAAGTTAGTAGCAAATCTATTTTAGCTCTGAAGTAGTTAAGGCTGCCCTATGCGTGATTTTATCCAAATTCAGCTCGAAGACATAGGAGATGTGAGTCAGGTTGAGTGTGCCACATTTTCTCAGGTTTGGTCTCCGTCATATTTTCGTGCGGCGTTGGCTGCACCTAACGTGCTGTGTGTTGGTTCCGTTGAAGAGGGCGAATTAGGAGCATATGCGTTGGGTTTTATCGATGCGCAGTGTTTCAGTCTGTCAAGTATTGCAGTCGCGCCGCGATTGTGGCGCCGTGGGCATGGAGAAGCCCTACTGCGCTACACTTTAGCCCAAGCTGTGGGGCGCGGTTGCTCTTCTGCGCGTTTGGAGGTGCGAGCGAGTAATAGTCCGGCCCTGTCTCTGTACCATAAGGTGGGATTTACCTCGTGCCAGCGTTTAGTAAAGTACTATGACAATCCGCTAGAGGATGGTCTTAAGTTGGTGTTTGATTTGGGGTAGAATTATTGTCAACAATGTCTTTATTTGTTATGCTGTTCTATACAATTTATCATATCGCTATTTCATACTAACGGAAGCGGGAGAGGCGCGGATGGCTGAGGTTATTCTCAAAAGCGTGCGCAAAGTATACGATAAGGACGTCGTCGCAGTAGACGGTGCAAATATCGAGATTAATGACAAGGAGTTCGTCGTTTTAGTCGGACCTTCGGGGTGTGGTAAGTCGACGACGCTGCGCATGATCGCTGGTCTGGAAGAAATTAGCGGTGGAGAGATTTATATCGACGGAACGTTAGTTAATGATATACCTCCCAAAGACCGCGATATTGCAATGGTTTTTCAGAACTACGCGCTTTATCCGCATATGACGGTGTATCAAAACATGGCCTTTGGCCTGAAGTTGAGAAAATATCCCAAAGATGAAATTGATGCGCGCGTCCAAGAGGCAGCTGATATCCTAGGGATTCAGGATTTGCTGGAGCGCAAGCCCAAGGCGCTGTCTGGTGGTCAGCGCCAACGCGTTGCCGTTGGCCGTGCCATCGTTCGCAAACCGAAGGTCTTTCTATTTGACGAACCGCTTTCTAACCTTGATGCAAAGCTGCGCGTTCAGATGCGTGCTGAAATTAGTAAACTGCACACGAGACTTGAAGCGACGATGATTTACGTTACCCACGACCAGACCGAAGCTATGACGATGGGGGACCGTATCGTCGTTATGAAAGACGGTAAAATTCAGCAGATTGATGCGCCGTTAAGCCTATATAACGAACCAGTAAATCAATTTGTCGCCGGTTTCATAGGCAGCCCATCCATGAACTTTATCAGCGGTAAGCTGGTTGCAAATGGAGAGGGTTTGGTATTTGACGAGGGCAATATTAAAATCTCACTTCCTGCCAGTTACAACGAGCAGCTAGGTGATCACAAAGATCAAGAAGTTGTAATGGGAATTCGCCCTGAAGATATCCACGACCCAGATACTATGGCACGCGATGTTAAGACCGCCGATATCGAAGCTAAAGTCGAGGTAGTGGAGCCCATGGGGAATGAGGTATTTCTCAACCTTACAACTGGCAAGTCTGCGTTTGTTGCTCGTATTGATCCACGCCATATGCCGGAAGTCGAACAGACGGTCAAACTGGCGGTCGAAGTAGGGAAGGCGCACTTCTTTGACATGAACAACGAGACCAGTCTGATTTAATCGACGCCAACCCTGCCAAAGGGCAGCACGGCGGTTGGAGAGGGCAAGTCCTCTGACTTTTGAATCTGTTATCGGTCAAGAACGTGCCCGGAACATTGCTGAAGCTTGGCTGCGTTCTAACCGTATTCCACATGCGATATTGTTGTGTGGCCCAGCGGGGACGGGCAAGCGCCGTTTCGCCTTGGAATTGGCCCGAGCACTGCTATGCCAACAGGAAAGTGTGCTGACGTGTAACGCCTGTCCGTCTTGCCGAAAAGTCAGTAGCAACGTCCATCCCGACCTGCAATTTATGTTGCCCATGTCAGTTAAGAAGGGGCGACGTAGCATTGATCCGGAGATCCTGCGGACGGCTGTTCAAGAATACATGGACGGCAATGTGCTCGGTAGTCAAGTTAATATCTCCATTGAACAACTGCGCCAAATGCAGCGCGATATGAGCTATGCCGCAAGCCAGGGGGGACGTAAGATTGCCATCTTGTTGGACGCGGAACGCATGCATCCGGCAGGTGCCAATTCGCTACTGAAGATCCTAGAGGAACCTTCACCTGATTCCATTTTCATTTTAGTTTCTTCAGTTCCCGAACGTATTCTACCCACTATTCTTTCTCGCTGTCAGCGTCTGACACTTAATCCCCTAAAAGCAGATGTGGTCCGGGAACAGCTACAGGCGATGAATATAGAGGGGCAGGCGCTCGAACTGGGCGTGCGTTTGGGGGGAGGCAGCGTGGAACGCGCTAGGCAAATTGCCGTAGGCGAATGGGATCATCTGCGAGCGCAGGTAGAAAGTTTTATCGAAGCTGGTTTAGCGCACCGGGATGAGGTGTTTTGGCAAGTTGTAGAGGAACTCTCTGGTGATCGCGCGATACAAGATCGGTTCCTACAGTTGAGCGCGTTTTACCTGCGAGACTTTTTTCTGCTGCACCATGAGAGAAAAGGGCGTGAGACGATGGTGGACCGGAGTGCTTACTTGGGGCGCCTTAGCGAAATACTCAACGGGGATCATATTGAACGGGCTATGTTAGAAATTGATCGCGCTGCTGAGGCTTTGAGTCGAAACGCCAGCTTTCAGCTTGTTGTGAGTGATCTTTGGCGTTGCTTACGCCGTGCCGGGCATGTAGCCTAACATGATGGATAAGCGAGATGGACATCGGGCGCGTAAGCGCTTCGGTCAGCATTTCTTAGTCGATAGGAAAGCCGTCGAGCGGATCGTGTCATTTGTGCAGCCTCTTCCCGGAGACGTTGCTGTAGAGGTCGGTCCTGGGCGCGGTGCGCTGACGCGGAAGCTGCTATCTCGATTAGGTCAGCTTACGGCCGTAGAAGTTGATCGAGATCTCACTGCGATGCTGCGCGAAGAGTTCTCTGCCGATTCGCTACACTTGATTGAGGCGGATATTTTGCGAGTCAGTTGGGGAGACTTGCTACCCAAAGAGGGCCAACAAAAACTCTTTATGGTGGGTAATTTACCCTATAATATCACGGCCCCTTTCCTATTTAAAGCACTGGAAGAGATTGATCACCTCCGCACAGCTGTTCTGATGCTGCAGCGCGAGGTTGCACGTCGTTTAGCTGCTCGTCCCGGCAATAAGGCATACGGCCAGATAACCGTACTCTTGGCTATGCGCGCCCAAATAACTTCACTGCTAGACGTAGATCGTCGGTCCTTCCAACCCATACCTGGCGTTGATTCCTCTGTAATACAAGTCGATTTTTCCGAAGAGCCGTGCTTTACTGTTAAGGATGAAGGTCAGTTTGCGACCCTTGTCCGTACGGCTTTTGGTCAACGACGTAAGATGCTGAGGAATTCGTTGAGGAGTTTAGCTGCTGCGGATGGACGCGATTTGCTGCCGGCACTAGAAGATGTTTCGGGGATTGACCTGACCAGGCGACCTGAGGAGCTAGCTGTTGAAGAATTTGCATTGCTTAGTGATTCACTTGCCATCGTTCAGAGTGAGTCTCAATAATGCGATCTGTATTGTTGCTGTTGTTTTGTCTGGTCTTGGCACATGGTGTCGAGGCACAGCAAAAATACAGTCTTAACTTTAGTCGCTCTAGCACCCGTACTCAGTGGAGTCACCGCCTACCTAGCTGGCAATATCGAGTTCCTGTTCGCCTAGCGGCTACGGGAGATACCACATCTCAGCTTAGCATATCCACTTCGGCAAGCATGCGCTTTACTCTGGACAGTCGCAACGATCTTAAAACCTGGCAGGATAATGCGTCGCTTGGCTCTACTGTCAACTACCCAATCTTGGGGCCCAAGGCCACAATAGGCATTGGTGCTAATATGTCGCTGCGCAGTTCTACGCTGCAAAAACAGAAACTGCGTAATCAGACTTTTAATTTTCGATTCCAGTACAAGCCGATAGATGAGGGACGTTTCGATGATCTGACCGTCAACGTCACGCCGGGATTGATAACTAAAACACGCGATAGCCGTGCCAATCTTGATAGCACGATAGAAGAGACCGGCGTCCAGTATAACGCTTCACTTCGGGTGTCGCCGGATATAAAAATAGCGGGAAAAAAATTGGGTAACTCGCTGTCCTTTAGCAAACGAGATAACACGCTGAAGAATAATAAAGATCGCAGCGAAAGTTTTAGTAGTAATATGAGCTACACTCTACCGGGTGGTGTGCGTACGAGCGTTTCTTTTTCTGAGTCACGCTCTGAAGTGGGTATCACGCGCTCTGTCGTTGGTGAGCGAGAAGAAGAAGGCGTAGTCCTGCGGGATACGAGTATTGCTGCGGAGATTTCCCAGAGTCGCAACACGAGCTTATCCTCTAATATTAACTTTGATATTGGCCGTTTTAAGCTGCGTAGCAACGCTTCGTTTGGACAAAACCGTCGCACGAATACGGCCAGTGCACAACAGGATCCAGGCAATCGGTATTTTGGCACGGACAGAGAGAGTCAGAGCTGGAACTGGCAGTCGGAGGTTTCGGGTAAAGTGGTTGAAGCGGTTTTGCTCAGTTCTAAAGTGAGATTTGAGTCTAGTGATCAGCAAAACTTGGCCGTGCGCGTGCTCGACGTAAATCAATGTGCTAGTCATTTTGCTACTACGTCTGATGGTACGTGCCGCGATCCGAGCTCGGACCGGCAGAATGGGCGCCTGTTTTTCAATACATCGCTGACGTGGACTCTAACAGAAGATCACTCATTTAGGGTATCGACTTATGCCGATATAAAGCGGGCTGAAAACCCAGGTGCCCCCGAGCAAAACCGCGATACCTATAGCAACAGTTTTACAATACGGTACGATGGATCTCTCGCCGATGATGCGCGAGTCAACGTGGAAGTGCGTAATTCTTTCTTACACCGGATTAACATGGCTGCGACGCGTTCGGGAGATAATTCGAGAAACCGCGATATCGTTTTAGATGTCGGCAGTAGTTACCAGCGTTTAGGTATTAGTATTTCCCATAACTTTAGCATTTCTGCAAAACGCACTATTTTCGATTTTGACCGTCAACTCAACAGGAATACGGTTTCGCGTAAGAGCAACATTCGCCGAGGTTGGAGCATGAATCATACAGCGAACCGCAAGCTGTTAAAAAGCCTGCGTCTAAACGGACGCTATTCGTACTCGGCAGATGACTTTGGAACTTTAGTTGTTGAAAATGGCGCACAGATTGTCGAAGAGGACAACAATCGTCACAGTATGGGACTTGGTCTTTCCTACTCTCCCATTCGAGCACTCTCAATGACGACGAATTTCAACTTTCTTTTTGACCGTAGGTGGGATCACGAGTACGTGGAAAACAGAGAGATTCGCGTTCAGGATATGAGGCGACGGAATCGTAATCGCTCGCTGAGTTTTAGCGTGAATTACACGCCCAACGACAATCCCAACCAACTGACACTGCGAGCTAGTCGGTCGCGCCAGCGCAGTGGCACGTTCGATACATTTAACGTTACGTATTCAAGGACTTTATAGTACATTATGCGCCTTGCATGGCGCGATGAGATCGTTTTTAAAGGAGACACGTATTTATGCCCCCCATGCCAAAATCTGACAAAATATGGTATAACGGCGAATTAGTTGATTGGGATGCTGCAAACATCCACGTACTCTCTCATGTCGTCCACTATGGTTCGAGTGTTTTCGAGGGTATTCGCTGCTATAATACAGAAAAGGGTCCTGCTGTTTTTCGTCTAGAAGAGCACGTAGATCGGCTTTTTGATTCGGCGAAGATTTACCGGATGGAGATACCCTACACTCGTGAAGAGGTTTGTGAAGCGATTCTCGAGACCATTCGAGTAAACGGTCTTGAGGCCTGCTATATTCGCCCCGTTGTATTTCGCGGTTATGGTTCGCTCGGGGTTGATCCCATGACGTGTCCAGTCGAAACGGTGATCGCTGTTTGGGAATGGGGTCAGTATTTGGGCGATGAAGCGTTGAAAAAAGGCGTTTCGGTATGCACGTCTTCTTGGAATCGCGTGGCACCAAATACGCTCCCCTTTTTGGCCAAGGCTGGGGGTAATTATCTCAATTCGCAGCTGGTGCGAATGGAAGCCAATGCGAACGGCTATGATGAAGGCATCGTCTTAGGCACAGACGGTCTGGTCAGTGAAGGAAGTGGTGAGAATATATTCGTCATACGCGGCGGTACAGTGTACACGCCCGCATCCCATCACGCCATCTTATCAGGTATTACGCGTGATACGGCTATTACGCTAGCTCGCGATGCGGGTATAATCGTCGAAGAGCGGGGTATTCCGCGCGAGTTTCTCTACATTGCAGATGAAGTGTTTTTTACTGGCACTGCCGCTGAGATAACGCCGATATGTCAGATTGACAAAATTCAGATTGGTTTAGGTGAGCGCGGTCCCGTCACAGAGAAATTACAGCAGCTGTTTTTCGATATTCTCTATGCGAAGGTCGAAGATCGCTATAA
>CAXGPR010000084.1:0-14613 GCA_964011675.1 uncultured bacterium | reverse complement strand
GATGTGCTACCTAACCGGCCCACAGAAAGACGGTTTTGTGCAAATCCGCGGCAGGTGTGCGCTGGCACAAACCGATGCTCAACCAGGTAAACGTAGCCGGCTCCACGGCCAACAACCCGATCGACGTTGGACGCAGTAACTGCGAAGGTTTTGCCGTGCTTTATGATCAACGCGACCCCGATTCACAGCGCCGATATAAAGGGTTTTACTGAGAGCACGGCGGCACGGACACCTTTGTCGAACACGAGGGTAGGCTAGATATGGGGACAGGGAGAGGGCGACGGCATGTGGATGTCGTTTTCACCCGATGGAATTCGCTGGGATAACTGCGCAGAGAATTCCGTAATTCCCTTGGGCAGCGATACGACCCAATCGCTTGTATGGGACGAGACGATCGCATCCTACGTCGCCTTTGGCCGCATGGGAACAAATGGACGCCGCGTCGCGCGCGCCACCAGTCGCGACGCTGTGCACTTTGATGAACCGACCATGGTATTTGACACGGATCAATGGGACTAAGAAGGCACGCAGTTTTACGGCATGCCACTCAGCCTGTATGAGGGCATGTATCTCGGTATGGTTTGGGTATATCGGGAAGGCGTCGACGGCCGCATCGACACGTCGCTGGCATGCAGCCGCGACGGCATTGACTGGCAGCGCGTAGGCGATAGGAAGACATTTTTCGGCCTAGGCGAGAGGGGCTCTTGGGAAGATGGCATGGTGCGCATCAGCCAACACTTCGTCGTCGTAGAAAACGAAATCTATCTCTACTACGGCGGCATAGAAGGTCCGCATACGGGACGCAAGTTTCCACAGGTCAAACGCACGCACGCACCTGCCATCGGACTGGCGACCCTGCGCAGAGACGGATTTGTTTCGCTGGAAGCCAACGACCAGTCGGGCGCGATGCTAACCAAACCGATTGTCGTTACGGGTGACCACCTGCACGTCAACGCGGCGAGCCACGGACATCTCATATCTGAGGTTACCGATGATACAGGAGCTGCTCTGCCCGGCTACACCTCCCTACCCATGGTAAAAGACCGCACCGACGCAGCGCTGCGTTTCGACCGTCCGCTCGCAGCCCTACAGGGTAATACGGTCCGCCTGCGCTTTCACTTAAAACGGGCAAACCTCTTTTCGTACTGGTTTACGTAGGCTCCGCTCACAGAATGCCGTATTCGTCAAACACTTCGCGGGGTGATCGGCCGGCGGCTAATTCGTCGCGCACTGTATTCTCGCCCTCTAACTTTTCTTGTGCCTTTTTGAATACTTCGTCTTTTATCGAGGCGGGAATAACGGCGACGCCGTCCACGTCTGCCAGCACAAAGTCGCCCGGATTCACCTGTACGCCGCCGCAGAGGATGGGCTCGTTGACCGATTCGGGAACGATGCGACCCGCCGAATCCAGCGGCGAATAGCCTTTGCTAAAGCAGTTGAATCCCATCTCGTTCATCTGGCGAACATCGCGCAAGAGTCCGTCGGTAATTACAGATTCGACGCCGCGTGCCTTAGCCGCGGTCGAAAGCAGTTCGCCCCATAGACCCGACTTACACTCACCATTGGTCGCCACGATAAATACATCGCCCTGCTGGGCCACTTCGTAAGCTGCAAAGATCTGGCCGTAGGGGTCATCGTGCTCCTGATGGTTTTCGTACGCATCTAGCGTAACGGCCGTCCCTGCAATCCACGCATCGGCATGACTAGGGCGTATATCGTAACTCATCGCCTGGTCTCGATGACCGAGTTGATCCATAATATCACAGACCAAAGCGGTGTAAATAGGTTTCCACTCCTCGTGCATGATAGGCTCCTAGCAATATGGCATAGATGGGGCGTGCGTTGATCAAGCGTGCACGCGGGGCATCATTAGCCGGCGGTTACGCGCAAGCGGTAGGCCCGCAAACGCACAGCGATTGTTCCACTGATCGACGGTCTCTGCCGTCTTGTACTCATTTATTATGGCATGCCGAGCACGCGCCGTACAGTTGTGACCCGCCCGGTGCACGACGAGCACGTGGATGATTAACACGTCGCCCGGTTCGGCGCGCACGACGACGTGCTCGCCGTCGGGTATCTCCGCGTCGGATATCGTATGACGCCCCTCTTCCGTTGGCCATTCTCCCCGCAGGTGGCTCCCGGGCAGTGCCTCGGTGGCCCCAGCCTCAAAGTCCGTGGGGTCGAGATAGGTAATAGCGGCAGCCAATTCGGGATGGGAATGACGCTCGTAGGGCCAATCCTGATGCCATCCCTGTTCACAGGTGAAGCCCGGGGGCTTGTTGCGCACTTTCCCATTGTGAAAGTCGATATTGGGACCCAATAGGTCGCACATAGCCGACACGATACGCGGCTCGGTAAATTGGTCAAACCAATAGTCATTGGCCAAAGGCTGATCCATAATACCCACGACATTTTTGGGATTGTAGGGATCGGGGCGGTAGCCTTCGGGACTGTCCATAAAGGCATAGCTCATATTCTTGGGGCGACCCTCTGTATCCGTCACCAACGCACCAAACTGACGGCGCATCTCCTCCATCTTTTCGGCGCTGTAAAATCCGCGCAGGTGCAAAAAGCCGTCTGCGTCAAAGGATGCCTTCT
The DNA here is from genome assembly GCA_964011675.1 of uncultured bacterium. GTDB lineage: Bacteria > Latescibacterota > UBA2968 > UBA8231 > UBA8231. The sequence continues at coordinate 12,015 of CAXGPR010000084.1, read as the reverse complement.
GTTCATTCGTCAGTAGGAGTCGTTCTTCAGACATGTCAATCCCTTTTTGAAGAGGGCAAAAAGAGGGCCAAAAGACCCGTAAAGATCGGCAATAGGGCGAGGTATTTGAGCGTTTCGGCTACGCCAATCTGGTCGGCCACGCCGCCGATGATAGGCAAACTCGTGCTGGCCAGTCCCCAGCTCAAACCGAGAGGTAGACTGGAGGCGAGGCCAGAATTTTCAGGAGCCAACTCCTGAGCCAGAGCAACCATGATAGAATTAGATGCTATCAGCAGCCCTCCTCCTATGGCTAAGAGCACGTAACCCATCAGCATATCTTCGGTGGAAACAAAAGCATAGAGCGGAGCCGCCGAGAGTAATAGAGAAGCGCAAACGATCCCCTTAGGCGAAATGCGATCAGCCATGTAGCCAGCGATCAGTGCGCCAACCACACCCGCTATATTATACACCCCCAAAGCCACGCCTCCCATTACCAGGTCGAGCCCGCGTTCTTCTCCAAGCAGCGAGAGAAACGTGCCGAATCCCAGCCCGGTAACTGAGCGCATAACCACGATGAGCGTAATGAGTGCCAAGGGACCGGCGTCCCGCCCCAGCAGGCGCCAGTTAGATGCCGTGCCACCTTCCTTCATGTGCGGATTGTCTAGCGACACAAATTTGACTAGCAGGACGGCAAATAGCAGGCCCGGTATAGAGACTAACGGAAGCGCGTGCAGGCCAATTTCTTCGGCATAGAGCGGAAGCCACAGCGGTGCCAGACCCAGTCCCATCGTGCCACCAAAAATAAACAGCGCCAGGCCAAAAGAGCGCCGCTCGCCGCTCAGTTCACCCGCCAGCGAAAATACCTGCGGATGAAAGGCTGCCGTGCCAAACCCAACTAGTGCTAGCGAGACGACCAGCAACGCATAGTTAGGCGCAATACCCATCAGCGGTGAGAAAACAGCGCACAGCAGGAGACCCACAATCACTAAGTAGCGACGGCCCATGCGATCGGCCCAAAGCCCCATCAGTGGCTGGCTGATATTACAGATAGAGACGATGGTGCCAAGAAAACCGGTCTGCGCCAGGCTGAGACCAAGGTTAGCCTTGAGAAGGGGCAGCACGGGCTGCAGTAGCGAGGCATAGCTATCGACGCAGAAGTGGGATAGCGAGACGAGTAATAGACGAAGTTTTTGCATGATGGGGTGCAGGGCTCGGCTGGAGCGCTATGGATGGGCCGCTAAAAGACGAATCCTATTCTAAGTCTCACTTGGCCTGCTGTCCAGATGGACGCACAAGCGCCACGCGCCAAACGTTCCACCGGCCGCCAGCAGAGCCCCCAGGACAAAAGGCGAGGCCGGGTGCACGTCGACGAGGTAACCTCCGATCAAACTGCCGCTGACCATCGAAGTGCTCCACGCCATATGCCCCAAACCCACGACGCGGTTTTTTTCATCGGGTGCCGCCACGTCGTTGATTAGCTTAGGCACGAGCGTAGAGACGGCCCATGCGGTGCCGGTAAGGGCCGTGCCACAGACGAAGAGGCCCGTCAGCGAATCGTGAAAAATTGCCATACCCACCGCGCTCAGACAGATTCCCGTAGCGGCGATTAGCAGCGGTCTCTTGTGACCCAATCGATCGTTCAAAACACCCGTACCCAGCTGACAAGCCGCGGCCACGACCAGAGAAATCGATGCAAAGTAGGCGGGCATTGATTCGCTCTCGGCCACGCGATAGACCAGCAGCGGCATGGCCAGTAACGCCATGCCCCAGAACGTGGTAATCGTCAGGCGCAGGCTTAGCAACAGCCAAATTTCACCACGCTGCAACAGCGGCTTATAGGCCGCCCACAGCGATTGACTATCAGCCGTCCGGTCGCGCTGGATCGGCGCTCTGTCTCCAGGCAAAAGCAGTCCGGCCAGCGCGATAACGCCCAGCATACCCACGCTCATTACAACACCGATCTGGGCAAATGACCAGTCCGTCTTGATCAATCCCGTGCACAAGCTCCCCAGCGAGTTGCCCAGCGTATTGCTGAGAAAGTAGAGCGCGCCCCCCAATCCCAGATGCGCGGGCTTAACAGATCGAATGAGTATGCTCTGGCCCGCCGTCGACCACGGCCCGCTAGCGGCACCCATCATAAACAGCAGCAGAGACAGCCCCGCCGGATCCCCCGTGCGAAATACGAGCCCGGTCAGCGTGGATCCGACCAGACCGATAATCAGCGTTATCTTGAGGCCAAAGCGATCACAGAACCGTCCCGCAACTACGGCAAAAATGCCGCCGAGCAAAAGCATCAGACCGCGCAAATATCCCGTAAACCACGGGGGACGAGCGAGATCGGCTTCTATGTAAACGGGAAAGAGAGCGGAAAAAGGCGACGATAAAAAGCTGTTAAGAAAATAGACGAGGCAGAGGACCATGAAGGTGCGACTCAGCAGGCCGCTGGCGCCCTCTACCTCGTTTTGTTCCCGGTCCAAATGGCGCTATTTCTTACTGGCGGCTACGCTGTTTTTCAGCACGCCAATCTGGGAAATCTCAACCTGTACCCGATCGCCTGGCTTCATAAACGTGCCCGTGGTCGCCCCCACGCCGGAGATCGTACCTGTGCTGATCAAATCACCAGGTTCGAGCGTGATAATCGCCGAGATATATTCGACGATCTTGTCCACCGGGTACAGCATCTGTCCCGTGTTGTTGTACTGCTTGCGCTCGCCGTTGATATAGGTGCTAATATCGAGCACTTGGGGATCGGGAATATCATCGCTCGTAACCAGCCACGGGCCCTGCGGAGCAAAGGTGTCCAGCCACTTCCCATTGAGCCAGTCAAACCACTCGTCACGTGGGCGGCTGTCGGTGCGCTTTTTGATCCGCAGAGCACGCTCGGACACGTCGTTCATCACCGTATAGCCGGCGACGTACTTGAGCGCGTCCTTTGCCTTGACTCCCTTGCATTTGCGACCAATAACGACGGCCAGTTCACCTTCCCAGTCGATCGAGTTGGCTACGGGTGGAATGAGGATCTTATCGCCGTGACCAATAACCGTCGTCGTCGGCGGCTTCATAAATACGCGTGGCGTCTCCTTGTCCTGAATCGCCAGCTTAGCACTTCCACCCTCTTCGATGTGATCCTGGTAGTTTCCGGCTAAGCAGAAGACCTTGCGCGGGTTGGGCACGGGCGCACGGAGCCTGACGCGAGACAGGGCAAACGACGTCTTGCCGTCGGGTTTACCGAGTTTGGCCTCGGCTGCCTTGGCCGCTTTTTTTGCGGCACTCAGGCCCTTATTACCCGCCTCTAACAGGCTGAGCACATCGCCAAAAAAAGCGTGCGCTTTGCGCTTTTCACGGCGCGCGAAGGCCTGCTCGGCCCGCGCAAGATCAATGGCAACGGAATCATCGGCGACGATCGCGCCCAAGCGCTGTTGACCGCCGGCGCTAAATGTGGCCAGTTTCATGCTGTATCCTCCCTGTATCTGCTCGTATATTATGTGCTGTGCAATCGCTGTATTTGAATCGAACGGAGTCTATATGTCTAACGCGTATTTTGTTCACGAAACAGCCCAAGTAGACCCTCCCGTAGACATCGGTGAACGGACATCCATCTGGCATTTTTGCCATATCATGCCCGGCGCGCGCATCGGAGTCAACTGCAATATCGGCCAGAACGTCTATATAGATCGCGACGTGCAGATTGGCAACGGCTGCAAAATACAGAACAACGTCTCCGTCTACAAGGGCGTCACACTCGAGGATGACGTATTCTGCGGTCCCTCTATGGTTTTCACCAACGTCATCAATCCGCGCGCATTCATCGAGCGCAAAAGCGAGTTTCGCCAAACGCGCGTCCGCCGCGGAGCGACACTAGGTGCCAACTGCACGATCGTCTGTGGTTGGAATGTGGGCGAGTACGCCATGGTAGGCGCCGGAGCCGTCGTCACCGGCGACGTACCGGCCTACGGGCTGATCGTCGGCGTGCCAGGGCGCCGGGTCGGCTGGGTGTGTCACTGCGGCGTCCGCCTGCCCAAAGGGCTCGGAGATGTATCCTGTCCATCGTGCGATAACGTATATCACATAGAAAACGAGCGCGTAACGGCCATATAGGCCAGCCGCCGCTAGTCGGTGGGAAACGAAAGTGGGAACGTGGGCGGCAGATCCTGCTTGCCCTCGCGTTCTTTGATCTCCAACGCGTGGTATTCCTGGACAAAACTCGCTAGCTTTTTGCTGGCCTCTTCAAACGCCAAGCGACCCTTTTCTGCCGTGGCCTTTTCAGCCTCTCCCATAACGCCGCTTTTCGAGTACTGACTGGTCCACTCGACGATGTTCATCGGACCCGATGAAAAGAGATCGGTCCACATATACTCCGAGCCCAACTTATTGGTGCGCGCGATCTCACTCTTGATCTTGTCCTTGCGCACGCTCTCGGGCGACAGGTATAGCAGCATAGACGTCTCTAACTCACCGGCGTGTGCACAGCCACCCGGAAAGACGCTCTCTCGCCATCCCTTCATGAACTCCGGATCGACCTGTAGCATCTGCCACCACGAACAATAGGCACAGCTGGCGTCCGTCTCAACGATCGTTCGTCTCGACACCATGTCGACCAAGTTGTGGTTTGAACCGTGTCCGTTGACGATGATCATCTTCTTGAAACCGTGATAGGCCAAGCTTTTGGTGATGTCTAACACATACTGCACAAAGTGCTCGTGGTGAATATTGAGCGAACCGGGAAAATCCATCACGTGGTGCACGTAGCCATAGCTTACGGGCGGCAAAACTAGACTCAGTTCGGGCCTGAGGCGCGCGGCCTCTTCGGCAACGGCCGTTGCGCACAGATGATCGACCTTGAGGGGCAGATGGTGCCCGTGCTGCTCGACCGAGCCGGTGGGAATAATTGGAATCTTTCCCATGGCGACGGCCTCGTTGACTTCAGGCCAAGTGAGTTCATCAAAGCGATAGATATCTTTTACTGAGGACATCGCACACCTCCTTTATGGTGTGTGTGAGACCGTCGGTATGAGCTGGTCTAATCGACTCGATAGCGCGCAACCACGCAGTCGTCTAATACGACGCCCAAACCTGGAGCATCACTCAAGTACAACAGACCGTCACGAAACTGCATGTCGTGCTGAGCCAGCTCCTGTGCCAACGGCGAAGGAGCACGCGTGTACTCGGTCAGCGGTCGGTCAAGCGCAGCGGCCCACTGAGCGGATGCGGCTAGCAGAACGCCGGTGCCAAACGCATGCGGCACCGGACGCGTCGCCCCCTCAGCGCGACAGAAAGAAGCCAAATGCTGTCCCTGCGTAATGCCGCCGATCCGCCCCAAGTCGGGTTGAACCACGTGAATCCGCGCATCCTGAACAAGCGGCGCATATTCCTCTTGTAGCGCGAGCACTTCGCCCGTGGCAATCGGCACCGGCGAAGCGGAACATAGGCGCGTAAATCCCTCGTTGTCATAGGGGGACAGCGGCTCCTCCAGCCAAGATATATCATATGGGGCAAAGAGTTCGGCTCGTTCCAGAGCGGTATCCGCATCCCAGGCCCGTCCGGCATCTACCATGAGCTCTACTTGGGGCCCCAACGCCTGGCGCGCCGCAGCAACCAACTCGGCGTCGAGCGCTACATCAGGGCCCATCGGAGCCCAGCCGTATTTAACGGCTCGGTAACCCTGAGTCAAAAAGGCCTCAGCCGAAGCCGCCACGCCCTCGGGGCGTTCGGGCCAAAGGACGCTGGCGTAGGCGGGCACTGCATCAACGGCTGACGCGTTTAAGAGGTGGCGCACGGGCTTGCCATCCACTTTTCCCTTAATATCCCACAGCGCCATGTCAACGCCACTCATAGCGTGGCGCGAGACGCCGCCCGGGCCAAACCAGTAGGTGCCCGCACACATCGCCTGAAACACAGCTTCCGTATCGAGAGGATCCATCCCCTCTACGATATGGGCCAGCCCATGGCGGAAGGGTGCCGACTGGGGCGCTTCCACAACGGCGCGGGCCACGTACGAACCCGATACGACTTCTCCTAAGCCGCTGATGCCCGCATCAGTCTCGACACGTACGAGCAGGCAGTCTTGTGTTCCATCTGCTACTTCTTTAACAACGGGCAAGCGAAGGTGAAGTGCCTGAACGCGCGTAATTTTCATAGCCTGTCCTCAGGGCAGTCCAAGGTTTTTGTGGATTCTATTGGATAGGCGCCAGCGCGGACCTGTTCAGCCGCTGCAGCAACCGGCACGTCGAGTGCCCTATCCGTCAAGGGGCTGCCGCCTATTGTGCTCAGATTGAGCGAAATCGTCTTGTGAGCAATATCGAGCTGTCTGGCAAGCGCAGTGGCCCACTGCAGTTCGACCTTGTGTCTCTGGTTATAGTCAATGCTTATGGCATACACGTCATCGCCGCGCTCTCGCATACACCACAGCAGCGTCGTCGAATCCATACCAACGCTTAATAAGAGTGCTTTTTTCATGCAAAACAAAATAGCGCGGTAGGAAAAAATAGAAAGGTGTATGCCGTTAGGGTGCCCAAGATTCCATCGTCGGCGGTTCGTCCTCAACGTCTTCTCCATTACAAGCGATCTGCAGTTGTACACTCGCTTGCACCTTGGGCTCCTCTCTGCCATAGCAGTGTGGGCAGGCTGGCCCCGTGCGTAAAATGCGATGCGGTTGTAAAACGCCACAGACGCGCTTGTATTTTTCGTATACCGTCGTCCACAGGGGAGGACGTTTTTGGTATCGAGCACTGTAAGACGTTTCTTCGCTAGAAGTAAGCCCTTCGCGCATTCCCAATAACAAACCGCGCGCCCTAGCAAAATAGGCATTTAGCAGGTGACCATAGCGGCGGTCGTCCACTCGCACGACGTCGGCCTGCTGGCCGGCAAAGCTGTGCTGGCCCAAATGATGTAGCATAATACCATCGCCGAGAAATCGATCGAGAAAGTGCCAGCGTTCCACCTCACCTTCCAAGCGCTTGACATATATCTGCTGGTCTATTGATCTGAAAAACAGCCAGCGATATTGGAAGAGACTGGCAAACCTACGCAGGCTGATGGACGGATTACGCGCCCGTAGTGGGTTACTTTGATCCATCTCTACCGATTTTGAACGAAACTCAACGCGCGCGTCGCGCGTAAATTGGTAATCCCACTCAACTGCGGGATACACGTATGATCCCATGTTCATGACGCGTGGGGGCGGAGGGTATTCTATAACGTGTTCCCACGCCTCTACCCATACGCGCACCCGCTTAGTGTGTAGGGCGCGCAGCCGTTCTCGTCCACCCATTACCCGTATGGCGCGTTCGACGATCTGGCGCGCCTGTCGCCTCTGCTGCGATTCAACGTCGGTCGTATCGGCGTCTGCCATGTAAAGCCGCGCATATTGCTCTAACGCTTCGCGGCTGCGTATATCGGCGGCAAGCGACAGTGAATCTAGGTCCAGGTCGGCAGTGCGCCCGGCCTGAAAATCCTCTTTTTGGGGGTTCAATAGCGCATCGGCAAGCGTCCGCGCTTGGGGTGGTCGGACGGTGTCTACGGGAGCCGGCGCTTGCGGAACCCAATCGGGCGGCGGAGCAGCTTTTGCCCCCTCTTCATCAACCCTTTCCATCGATTGGACGGGCATGCTGGGTCGCTGTGCTTCAAGGCGTTTAAAGGGCTCAAAGAACGTGCTGCGTGCCGCGAAGAAAAGGGGCCTGTCCAAATCGGCCGGCGTGCGCGCCCACCACGCGACGAACGCGTGCACGACAAGCGACAGGACCACAAAGAATGCGCCGCGACGAAACCACTGCTCGCTTTTCTTATCCATGCCTCATTCACTGGTAGCGATCCGCTAGCACGCCGAGAAATGATCAGCGAGGGTCTGTTAAAGCACGCCGCTGCACGTCGAAATGCCACTCGTAACCCGGAAATAGAGCGTCTGATTCATCGCGAAGCTGATGCATCTTTACAAACCCCTTTAGCTGCTCAGCTTCCCGCACGAGCGAATACGCATAGCGACGGTCTCCGTCGGCATATTCACCCACCAGCATCGCGTCGTCATACGTCTCGACTTGACCGACGTAAAAAGAGCTGCGACTGGCGGCCAATGCCATTTGCCCCATAATGCGCACGTGCGAGCCGTCCTGCCGCACAAACAGCTCAATCGGCACGTCGCGCTGCCACTGGTCCTCGTTGGCCAGGTAGATATCGGCCGTCCCTTCATAAGAACCGATCCACTCTGCTCTCTCGGCTGGCTCGACTGCGGGCGCAACCACAAAACGCGTGGCGGGCACCCGCGGTGCGACAGGCGGCAACGGCGCATCGGGCTGGGACGTGGTCGCACAGCCCGACAGCAGCAACGCGGCGCAGACGGCCGCGACGCGGAGCGAGGATCGATGAGAGAACTTGGTAACGATACGCATGCTTAAAAGTAGTCCGAAAGCGCGTCTAAATGCCAGCGCACGCTGTAGGGATCGACGCGCTCACCAGCCTTTAAGCCGCGACTGGCCGTCTGTGCCGCTTCAATGCGCTTAAAGCGTATCTCCAAGTCGAGCGGCTCGGCAAAGCAAAAGGGCTCAACGGAGCCAATCTGCTCTACGGCGCGCTGGACTCCAGCATAAATTTCGTCGACAGCGCGCTTGGGATGCTTGCTGATAGCCGCATTCCAGCCGAGCGCATCTTTTGTCTTTATCGTCTCTATGCCAGGGAAAAAGGCCTCCGCCTCTGCCACGCCCTTATCGTCGCTGGCGGCAAAAATTACGGGGACTCCCTGCACGCCAGCGAAGTGTCCGTCGATGCCCATTTCACCGACCTCGCGCCCGTTGATTTTCATATACTGATAGCTAACCGAGCTAAAGGTGTGGCAAATATTCGCATCGACGGTGTTGTCCATGGCGTGATAGCCGATAAAAGCGACACCCGAAAAGCTTTCGTTCAATCCGGGAAAGCGATGTGCAAATCCCACGCCCAGCGCAATATCGCAGCGTTCGTCGAGCAGATCGTAGTGCAAGTTGAGGCTACCGTTGTGGTTATCCCACACGATTACCTGCTCGGCACCAGCGGCAAACAGGCCGCGCGCTGCCGCATCGGCTTCGCGGGTGGCCTGCAGCTTGGCAAACTCTAGATTGCGCGATTCGTTGAGCGATGCACCCGGCGACCCCACGCCGCAGGCAACTCCTTCGCAGTCAACGGCCACAATAAATTTCATCAGCAGACTCCTCTCTCTACGCGCTTACATCCACTAGCGCCACGCACGCTTCGGCGCGCAGCTGTCCGTCAATCTCTACGTCAATACTGCACAAATACCGTCCCGCCGCAGCTGTGCGCGGCAGGGATAGCGCAATGCGAACGCGGCGTGTGGCACCGCTCTTTAGGCGCACGTTTCCCCGCGCTGCACGCAGCTTCCAACCCATCGGCCCAATCGGAGACAGCGCGATCTGCACAGGGCGTACACTCGTATTGGTAAGCACCGCGCTGACCTCCAGCGTTTGTCCCGGCCGCGCGCGCTGTATAAAAGGCGCTAGGCGTAGCGCGCGCGGATCGTAGGCCGAAAGCCAGTCATCCGTTGGGCATAGCGCGCGCACGCACTCTTCGGACTTTGCCGCCCAGCGCACAATGCGGCGATACTGATCGGCCGAAAACGGATAGATACAGCCATGTCCGTTGCAGATGAGCGAAGGGGCCATATCGAGCACCGCCTGCGCTGACCGGGCAAAGCCCTCTGCAAAGCGGCTGCCGTTAAATGCGCAGAAACCGCCCGTGCCGTTCCAGCGCGACGGCGGCTGAAAGTTGTCGCCGGAAAAGAGCACGTGCTCGCCGTCAACCTCTGCGTCAAACGCACAGTGCCACCAGGTCTGACCGGGAAAGGGTCGAATGGAGAACGCATACTCGTTCCAGCGAAATCGCCCCTCTACCGGCAGCAGCCTATCCGGTTCAACGGATTCGGCCGGCAGCCACGGCACCTCCAGCCGATCGCGATCGCGGATGGGTTCGGCGACCCAGGGATGCAGCCAAACGGCCGCCCCCCAACGCGTGCGCACGTAGTTGAGACCGTCGGAATGGTCGGAGTGATAGTGCGAAGCCGTCGCTGCACTGATGCGTTCCACGCCCAAGTACTCCATCAGTTGGGCAAGTAATTCGATATCGGGTCGTTGCGGATCGATTACCAACCCCTCGCCCCGCTCACTCAGCAGCAGGAAGCTGTTGGCGCCAAAGTAATATAGATGGGGCAATACGCGCTGTGCCACCCCGATGTCTTCCGTTGCCCACCAGCGGTTTTTAGCCCCTGCACATACGGATCCTTTGGCCCGCAGGAGCGCCATCAGCCTGCGCTGCGTTTCCCTGATGGTTGCACCGGTTCGTCGCGCAATCGGCTCGCCGTGCGACGGCAGCAGCATATCAATGTGGCAGTAGCTCAGGCGCTCTAATCCGTGCCACGCCGCCAATGCTCCACTTCCAGTCCAGTGGTCCCACTCGAGGTGATACGGCTGGTGAATGGTTCCTCTCCCCCGAAGCGCATCGCCGCAGAACGCAACGTCGTAGCCGTTCCATTCTACCAAGTATGTCAGCGCACCGCGCGTGTGGCCGGGCGTGGCGATCGCGCATAGCCGCACGGGCCCCAGCACCACTTCGCCATCGGCGTGGAGGTCGTATACCGCTTCGGGTAGCGGCAAGCGAGGCGCTGCGTAGTTTGTTGGGCAGCCATTGTGCTGGTAGATATCCCAAAATTGTTCGTGCTGTTCAGGTGCCAAGAGAGCCCGATCGCCGGCAGGCGCATGCAGCTTCCAGTCGCCCAACCCTATCCGATACAGACCGCAGCACTGATCGCGATGGGCGTGCGTGAGCACGACGTACTCCACGGAACGGACTCCGATCTCGTCCAAGTGTTCAATCCAGCGTCCCGTCGCAAAATCGACGACTAGCGCGCGATCGCCATAACGCAGCACATAAACGATACAGCTATCGTTATAAAAAGCAAAGAGATCTGTAGCGAGTTGATTCCATTTCATTCTGACGAGTCCTCCACGTGCGCAACATGATACGTATTCCAACCGCGCACAGCAACACAATCAGAAGGTGCCATAGTGGCATATCTATGAAAAATAAATGTCACTAATTGTGACATTATGTCTTTATTACTAATGACGACGGTGAGTCACAAATTTCTATAATTCACATAAAGCAATGTTTATATTTAATTTGTGATTATTATTAATCCTTTGGCACGCACTTTGCAAAACCGAGAGTAAACACGTAAAAACCATATCAAACACATTAAAAGAGGAGGCATTTCGTGTTTACACTACCCCATTTACTGCGCATCGCCCATCCCGCTGCAACCCTCCGCAACGACGTGCAGCGCCGACTGGAAGCAGCAGCCCCATCCGCTCCCTCACCCGTTAGAGTGTGGGCCGACGACGAAGCGGTGACGGTTCGCGCCGAAATACCGGGATTCACCCTGAAAGACGTTGGCGTCGAGATTCACGAACGCACGCTGCGCCTGAGCGGCGAGCGCAAAGCCGACGACGAGCGCACGTATGTCCGGCGCGAGCGATTCACAGGCCGGTTCGACCAACGCATAACGCTGCCCTTCTCCGTGGAGGCGAACGGAGCACAGGCTCACCTGACGGACGGCATGCTAGAAGTGCGCCTACCCAGGCCGGAGTCGGACAAGCCGCGCAAAATAGCCATCAACGCACAAAACCAATAAACCCCTATCTAGTAAGGAGCTCATAAAATGACATCTACTGCCATACAGACGTCCGCAGAGCAGACCCACATACGCACGTTTACCCCACGCGCCGACATCGTTGCCGTAGAGTCGGGATATCAGGTCGAAGTTGAGCTGCCAGGCGTCCCCTCGGAAAACCTGAGCGTCGAGTTGGAGCAAGGCGTGCTCTCACTGCGCGGCCAGACGAGTGGAACCGCAGGCGAAAGCGGAGAAAACCCACGCATAGAGCCCATCGCATACGAGCGGAGCTTTCGCCTGAGCGACGCGGTAGAAGGCGAGCTCATACAGGCCGAACTCAAAAACGGTTTGCTCACACTGACGCTGCCCAAAGCCGAGCGCGCGCT
>CAXGPR010000083.1:0-14682 GCA_964011675.1 uncultured bacterium | reverse complement strand
TTATTACTCGAAAGATGAAACCAAGATATAGCTTCATCCTTGAGCCGTTTAAGTAGTTCTGTGGCGGCGTCGCGCACAATATCTTCTACGAATTTTGGATTGTCGTAAGCACGCTCGGTGACATTTTTCTCGTCGGCGCGCTTGAGGATCGGGTAGAGTTGACTGGAGGCGCTCTTTTCAGCGATGTCAATTAAGTCTTCAAACCAGACATGCTCTTGGGGGCGTACGGATATGCTCACTTCAGATCGCTGATTATGAGCACCATACTTACTTATCTCTTTGCTGCATGGGCAACAGCTAGTGACGTTGGCTCGCACGCCAACTAATGTGTCGCGTTGGCCATCTCGGGTAAGCATGGCACGTAAAACGCAGTTGAAGTCGAGAAGGCCTTCTATGCCTGTGACCGGCGCATGACGCTTGAGAAATACGGGGAATTCCATATCAAGAAAAACCTCTTCAGACTCCATTGTATGAACCAATTCCTCGAGCGCTATATGCACCGTATCAAGTCGTAGAAGTTGATTTTTCTCGTTGAGAAACGTCATAAAACGAGACATATGTGTGCCTTTTTCCGCGTGCGGTAGACTAACACTGAGCGATAGGTTGGCGACTGTATTGAATGTGTCGCCGTCGCGTAGGTGCACGTTTAGGGGATAACGCACATTAGATACGCCGACTTTATCAATCTCAATGCCGCGCTCGTCTAGGCTTTTCTGCATATCTGGAAGAGACATGACTTCACTGAGGACATTTTTCATTTGCGGCAGGCACGTAGGTTAGATAAATGGCCCAAAACTAATATGCCTCCTCCTGTTATAGTGATATAAACTTCAGGTATATTAATTCCTAACGCTTCAGTGGAACGGGCGATGAGCAGAATAAGTATGCCCGCTACAAACATCATGGGTTTTTTCCACGACTCACATGGACAGTAGCCCTTAATTGCAGCGGCAATCGCTAATATTGATGCCAAAATAGTGAAGATCCATTCGGCCGCATGACTGATCAATACGCTGAGGCCTAAGATGGACAACAGGGCTGGAGCAAGCGCACAAAGGGCGCAGTGTAAAGCACATACCGTGCTAGTGATTGCTCCCAAGCGGTTCAGACCGGTCGAGTTTTCTGCGGTAGAAACATTTTCCATTGGACTTATTTCTCGTCGATGAGAAGTCGCCTAAATGATAGATTCATTAGAAAATTCTATGTGCGACGACTGTGATCCTCTACGGGTGGTAGTTGCCCCAACGAACTTGCCTCAGATACTTATATAGTTTCAGTGAAACAAGCAGGAAGCGTAGCATATTTTGGGGAAGGTATAGGTATAATTTAGGCATAAAACTGCTTTACAATTGAACAGGTGCTTATTCTGTATTTTGTGTGACACAGTTAGAACAATCTAACCAAGCTTTTGTAGGTAAATCGACCACGGCCTTATGACTAAATCCGCGATCAAAAACGGGGCGGTATAACAAATCGCCTTTTCCGTATTTAGTTCCACAGGTATGACAAAAAGTGGTGTTACTCACCTCTGTGGGTGTGTAACCACTAATAACCCAACCAGCATGGCCCGTATGAAAAGCCAGACTCTGCAACGCCGCACGAATAGTTTGCGATTTATTACCCTGATAAAATTTCTGTGCCAACTCAGATAGTGAGGCGACCGTTTCTTTATCGAGAGTGAAATTTAGACGTTGCATATAGAGTGTTTTTATTTCCCAAAATTATGTAAGCACAAAAATTACACACTCATACACACTCAGTCAAGAGTTTGTGGTTTAGCTAGCCAAATTCAGATTAATGTGCACCGTGATGTAGGGTGAAGCTGTGTTCACAGATTACCAGCTGTTGCTCCGTCTGCGTCCTCACGCCGCCACATTCGCAGCGTCAGCGGCAGCATAATGATCAGATACATTCCCCAGCCAATTGACAGAGCAGCGGGCAGGCCCAATAGGGTCTGGGTTGTATAGGCGGCTGTTAGCAATGCGCACATACCCAAAGTAAAAATGGGTGCTTGTCGGCATACGCTCCACAGGCTCTTGCGCGCTTCGTATAGACCGACTACGCCGACCAGTGGGAAAAGCGTGGCAAAGCCCTGCAGGGAGCTCTTTAAGTAAATCAAAAGCCCGACGACGGCTATCACTGTAGGCAGCTTTAGGTAGACCGGTAGCGGTGTGCGGTGGTGTGGCTCACTGCGCGGTGGTTGCCAGACTAATAGGGCTATTGCCAACAGACCAATTATCCCAATGCAGATTGGAAACGAAGCGGGTTGAATGGGCACAATGCTAAGGAGCATATGGCTACTAAGTACGTAGAGGCCCAACCCCAAGCCGATAGATGGCACGATGGACAGGCGATGGTGGAGCAGGCGAATGGCGTGGTAGTATGCGATCAGCACGAGTAGCGCTAGAACGTGCGTGGCATTGATGGGTTGGCCTTGGCCCAAGGCGATCGTGGTAAAGGGGAAAGGCAGCGCCAGCGTAAGGGCCTTCCAGCGCGGATGTGGCAGATAGGCCATAGCCGTCACCTGTAGAGAAACGACGATTAGAAGCGCGAAGTCCCAAGCGTGCAATATACTATCAGTGCCGCATGGGAAGGGGTCGTCCAGCTAGCCTGTTGGCCTGCGTATCTCGCACTGTGCGCAGAGCGTGCTGGATGTCGTGTAGGAGGTCGTGCACTGGCTTCTGCCGCGCCGCATCGCCCAGGCCGATTTGAAGGGAGGGCTCGATCCATACGTCGCCGTCGTTGGGGTCGACGCTGACGGCGGCATCTATAAAAGCATCCCAGCCGATCCAGGTGCTCTTCGAAGCGGTAAAAAACGTGTTTTTCCAGTATAGGCCACCCCGGCAGATAGCGAGTCCTCGCTTGCCTTCTTTTTCGTCTGTGAAGTCGAGAAAAGCGATGATATACTCGTCTGCAGGCAGCGACATTTCCTCGTAGATCGTTTTGCTGCGCGGCTCGCTCAGATCTGCATTGGGCACAAAAAAACAGCTCTCCGAGGACTGTTCGCGACACAGCCGGTCTACGAGTGTGCTCGCCTGTTCGTCAAACCAGGCGGGCACGAGCGCGTTTTTTGGAATGGGAGGTGCCATAAAAGGCTCGAGTAGCTGGTTTATTCGCTCAGCAACTTGCTGGCCTTCGTCCGGATTGGCCATGACAAAGACCTCTATGAGATCGTCGTCCCTATCCTCGTCGAGCGTCCAGAGGGTGAGGTTGGCGCGCGGCGATTTTCGGTAGCGTCCCCAGTGCTCTAGCTGGAAGTCAACTTTGCCCACTGCGCTAAAATCGACGGTGCGCTTCTTTACGCCGAATAGCTTTCGATGCTGCGTGCGGATCTTCTGTTCTGTTAGGTAAAATGCAGTCGTCATGGAAAAGCTGCTGTTGCGTGCTAGCATGACGAGGATAGTCAAGCACAAGATAATGCGCATCCACAGCGGTGCGTCGTTTATATAGGCTATCGCGCTGATCCCGATAAGCAGGGTAATCACGCACCAGTGCATCACGGGTACTTGGCGTATGGCATAGTCCCCGCTTGTCGTTTCACGGATGTGCAACCGTCGCCTCCTCGTGGTTTATGAGGATGATACGAGTCAAGGGTGGAGCTTCTCGACGACTTGGATCAGGGCCTGCATAAAGCCGATGCAGTGGGCGCGGCCACGATGCCCCCAGGGCGTATCTCCGGACACATTGGGGACGTGGTCGGTAATCATAAAGCCCTTAAAGCCGACGCTGCGCAGGGTTTTGACGACTTCAAAGGTGTCGACCTGGCCGCAGTCGATAAAGGTCTCGTGAAAGTTTTCCACCGGTCCAATAACGTCGCGGAAGTGGATGTAGATAATCTTATCGCGTCCGCCAAAGTGCTCGACTGCGCGAATGACGTTGTCGTGGCCACCCATCTCCGACCAGCAGCCCATGCAGAAGTCGAGACCGTGATGGGCGCTGTCAAAGGTGTCCATATTGCGTTTGAAGTCATCGAAGCTGCTGCAGATGCGCGCGATGCCGCCCAACGTGTTGCCCGTTGGCGGATCGTCTGGGTGCAGCGCTAGGCGCACGTTGGCCTCTTCGGCAACGGGCAGCAGGCGCTCCAGATACCAGCAGTAGTTTGCCCACATTTCTTCGTGCGTATAGACCCGTCCGTGTGTCAGTTGCTCCGGATCGTGCTCGGCTAAATTAAAGCGCGTGGCGCGTGCGCCGCCGCGCAGCGTGGCCAGCTCGGGTGTGCGCCATACGCTGTTGGGCATCCAGTGGTAGCCGAGGATGGGAATGCCGGCTTTACCCATATTGTGCACGGTGTTGATCATGTGCTGAAGCTGTTCTTCCCGCCCTTCCTGTCCGAGCATAATCTGATCATAAAAAGAGACGGGCACGTTCTCTAGGGCCATCAGTCGCAGGTCGGCCGCGTCTGCTTGGGCTTTAATCGCCGCCAGATCTTCGTATTCCCACTGTGCGTCGCCAGGCAGCTTAGGCGTATTCATGAGGAAGTCGTCGACGCCTACTTGCTTGATAAAAGCTAGTAACTCCTCGCTTATTTCGTTGAACTGTCCCAGACCGACGCGCATTTTGAGTGACATGGTTTAGCATCTCCTGTGGGAAGGGGATAAAGCGGCGACGGGAATGTGAAGAAAAGTATTTGGGGCGTCAAGCGCGCAAGCCGACGCGCTCACCGGCTCGCACGTGCACTTCTATTCCGGTGTCCGAATCCGCCAGTAGGTCTTCGTCAAAGGTGACGGTGTTTGCTGGAAAGAGTAAGACGAGCGTTGATCCACCAAACTGGAAGAACCCTTTTTCTTGACCGCGTTGAACCGGTCCAGGTGCATAGGTTTGGACGATGCTTGATACGTTGAGGGCTCCGATCTCTATACAGCATACTGCGCCAAACGTAGCGCTGTCGACGGTTGTAATGGCGCGTTTATTGAGCGCAAAAATAGTCGGGTTTTGCGCCAGGGCGATCGGATTTACGGAATGGTATTGTCCGTTGATTGTATTTGCCGATCCGGCATGGCCCGTATCAAAAAAGTGATAGCGGTGATAGTCGTATGGAGCGAGGCGAACAATCAGCGCGCTGCCCTGAGTATAGCGGGCGGCCGTTTCGCTGCAGGCTATCAGCGTGTCCACCCGCACGTGCTGTCCCTTTATAGGTAAAGCCGCATCGTCTCCTAGGTGGTTATATACGAGCACTTTGCCGTCGGCGGGGCAACAGAGTACTTCTGGCTCTGTATTAAAGGGGCGTGCATCCTTTTTGAGGGTGCGAGTAAAAAATGCGTTAAAGTTGCCGTAGGAATCTGCGGGGTGCTCCGCTTCGCTCATATCTACCCCGTACTGCCGTATAAAGGCGCGTATATCGCGGCGGGAAAAAGATCGTTTTTGCCACCAGCCACAGAGATTAGACGCGAATGGGTAGTGGGCTAATGTGCGCAGGCACTGGCGCCCTATGGCTGTCCCGTAGAGCCAGCGGACGACACTTACACCTGGCGCCTGTTCGGCGACTAGGTGTCTGCTCTGGCGGTCGCGATAGTGCACCGTCTTGCCGGTTGAATCGGTGATAGAGGCTCCGGATTCGAGGTCCATAAGTATTGGCATACGCCGCAAAATAACGGGTCTATTTCGCGTAGCGCAAGATGTTTAATCCGCTTTGTGTAGCAGAATTGACAAGGCGAGCAACACCCGTGATCTTTGCTCACTGTTTAACAGACGAATCTCATGCTTAGGTGGATAGAATGGAAGTCGTAGATAAGGACGCGGTCAGTCAGTATTTACTGGGTTTACAGGATGCCGTGTGCTCGGCGCTCGAACAGGAAGACGGTCGGGCAACTTTCCGCGAAGATGCCTGGGATCGTCCGCAGGGCGGTGGAGGTCGCTCGCGCGTGCTGGCCGAAGGTGCTTATATAGAAAAAGCGGGGGTCAACTTCTCGCACGTCAAAGGCGATAAACTGCCGCCATCGGCCTCGGCACAGCGTCCGGAACTTGCCGGTCGCGGCTTCGAGGCGATGGGTGTCTCGCTGATTGTCCACCCGCACAACCCCTATGCGCCGACCTCTCATGCCAACGTGCGCTTTTTTATTGCAACCAAAGAAGGCGAAGCGCCGGTGTGGTGGTTTGGCGGCGGCTTTGACCTGACGCCATTCTACGGCTTTGAGGAAGATGCTGTGCACTGGCACCGGACTGCTAGAGAGGCCTGTATGCCTTTTGGCGCAGATTTATACGGCCAGTACAAAGCGTGGTGCGACGAATACTTCTTCCTAAAGCATCGGCAGGAGCCGCGCGGAGTCGGTGGACTCTTTTTTGACGATGTCAATGGGGGCGGTTTTGCGCGGAGCTTCGAGTTTATGCGTAGCGTGGGCGACCACTATTGGAAAGCCTATGGTCCGATTTTAGCTCGGCGCAAAGAGACACCTTACGGCCAGCGCGAGCGCAGCTTTCAGCTCTATCGAAGGGGACGCTACGTCGAGTTTAATCTCGTCTACGATCGCGGCACCCTCTTTGGCTTGCAGTCGGGCGGCCGGACCGAATCAATTCTGGTGTCGATGCCGCCGCTGGTGCGCTGGGAGTACGACTGGCAGCCCGAGCCCGGTTCACCCGAATCGGCGCTATACGAGGTCTTCTTGCAACCGCGCGACTGGGCCAGCGAGTAGCGCGCCTAGCTAGGCGAGTAGTTCCTGCCACTCGTTCTCTTTAAAACCAACCACGCCTCCCTCTTCCGTCAGCAGAAACGGTCGTTTAATCAATTTTCCGTTCTGAGCCAAAAGCCGCACGGCATCAGCGGGCTTCATATTGTCCACTTCATCCCTTAGCCCCATTTTGCGGTACATTTCGCCCGATGTGTTAAAGAGCTTCTTTATCTGGCCGTCGAGGTGCCCGAGCATGCGCTTTAACTCGGCCTGCGACGGCGGATTCTCCACGATATCCACTTTTTTGTAGGTCGATTCACTTGCGTCTAAATACTTGATGGCCTTGCGACAGGTGGAGCATTTAGGATAGTGGTAGAGCTTCATGTTAGATATTCTCCAGTGTTAGGTAGCATTCGGCTGCCAGCACCTCGCCTGGCCCTAGGACAAGAGTGCCACAGGTTGGGTCGTTTTGCGCCAGCAGGTTGACGCCGTTGTTGGCATTGGTCACCGGCTCAACCGCAAAGTAGGACGTGTCCGCTGGGTTGTATAAGATCAGATGCTTGCACGATTCGGTAGCATGTAAGCGCAGTCGCACGCCGCTTTCTGGCCACGCAATTGAACCACCGTCAAAGCCGTAACAGCAGGTGTCTAGAACGTTGTCGGCGGCCAGCGCACGCGCCTGACCAAAATCTTGATGGGGCGTTAGTAGTTGCAGCGGCCCAGAGGGGATGCGCGTATCGTTCGCATCGGGATAGGCTCCGTCCAATTGGAAGTGCAGGTGAACGGGTTCGTCTCTCGATGTCAGCGTGCGGCTAAAATAGGGATGCCAGCCAAAGCCGGCTGGCATGGTGCTGTCACTTCTATTGCGAAGGGTTATGCGCATGGTTAAATGCGCATCGTTCAGAGTGAAATCAGCCTCGGCAGAAAAAGACCAAGGCCAGTTTATATCTCCAAACAAACGGCTGTCAAACGCACAGCGCAGCGCAGTTTTACTCTGTTGGACGACCGTCCACGGCCGCTGACGCACGTCGCCGTGAATGGCGTGCCCCGCGCCGTTTTCGAGCTGATATGGTTTACCCTCAAAGGTGAAGGCACCGTCTTTGATGCGGTTTGAATAGGGAATCATTAGGAAGTTGGCGCAGGGTAGGTCGCAGGTATCGTCGCGCGTATCGGGCATCAGGGGCAGCCATTGACTGTTTTTATACCCGTACAGGGCGAGTGTGCTGGCACCGTGCTGTGGATTTACGACGAGGCGCAAGTCGTTGTTTTCCAATTGGACGGTAGACATAGTTTCTCTGCCCTTTGTGATAGGAGGTCTTCTTTAAATAAATCAACTGTCTTGCAACGAGTAAAACATCGATTCTACGTCGTCTTGGTCTATCTCTCGCGCTCGAAACTTTCGGCGCACATCCGCCATGGACCAGCTGGGGTCGAACGGCCAGGGCGTGTGTTGGGTGCGCGTTACGCCGACGGCCCCCGAGACCGCATCGCGAATGCGCTGCCTGTGCCAGCCAACTATGGGATGGGGGAGGTCGTTGGGATCAAACAGGCCAATGGCCTTTACTTCGTCGCTTTCGTTTATAAAGCGTCCGCTTGTGGGATGGGCCACGTAGAGCGCGTCGTTGTCTCCGCCGTTGCACCAGTCGGGTCGAGAGTAGAAGCCGACCAGGCGGGAGATTACGACAACCAAGCCTGTTTCTTCGCGCACCTCGCGCATGGCAGCTTGAACGAGCGATTCACCCGGATCTACGCCGCCGCCGGGTAGGGCCCATACGCTGAAATCGTCGCGCAGGATCAGCAGCACGCGCTGCTCCATTAAGATGACTACTTCAACTCCCAGACTGGCCATATCAGCAAATACAAAAGACGATTACGCGAAGGTCTTCGTCACCGTTGTTTATCAAGCCGTGCGTTCCACCAGGATAGACAGCGGTGATGTCTCCGGCTGAGACGAGGTGATCAGTGCCATCTAGGTGCATCATACCGCTGCCCGAGATAATGTAGTAATACTCTTCGTCTTCACTGTGCGTATGCGTGCCAATCGACACGCCAGGTTTCAGTACATCATCGTGCACAAAGCGGAGGCGACGCTCCGGTAGATCGCGCGGTGCTAGCACCTCAATACAGTCGAGTGCACCGCGTCCATGGTGACAGTTTCCTAGGGGACGGTGCTGCATAGTACCGCGTTTTTTTACTAGGGTTGTATCACTCATAGATGCTCGCTGTGGTTGGCGGGAGAGTCGTCGGCCAGTGACAGCGTCTCTCCAGTATGGCGAGGATATCTATTGGTCATCTCGCGGCTGCCACTGTGGGTTGGGCTGTGGTATCTTGGCTTCTACGCTCCGTCGCCACTCCACTAAGAGGGTGTGGAGTCTGGTGCGCGTTTCCGGTTCGCTTTGGGATAGGTCTCTGTCTTCGCCAATATCTTCACACAGGTTGTATAGCTCGACTCGGCCCTCTTCAAAAAATTCGATCAGCTTGTAGTCGCCGCAACGAACAGATGAACCAGGCGTACCGCCTTGATTGCCGTAGTGCGGATAGTGCCAAAAAATGGCATCGCGCTCTAGCGATGATTTGCCGTGCAAGAGGGGGGCGATGCTAACGCCGTCGCAGTGCTGTTGGGGTATGGGATCGAGTCCAGCCATCTCTAGCAGCGTCGGGTAGAAATCGGGACTGGTAACGGGCACTGAGCAGGTGCTGCCCGCTTCAATATGCCCTGGCCAGCGCACCATTAGCGGCTCGCGTGTGCCGCCCTCATACATCCATCCCTTGCCTTCGGCCAGGGGTGCATTGCAGGTGGGAGACCCTTCCGACGTGGCCAAACCGCCGTTGTCGGAAGTAAAAAAGATGAGCGTATCGTCGGCGATGCCATGCTGGTCCAAATAGTCCAAAATGCGGCCAACGCTCTCGTCGAGGCTTTCTATCATACCGGCATATACCGGGTCGGATTGCACGAGTCGACGCTTGACGCGATGATCTTTTTTGTGATCGCAGGGAAAAAATTCGTCCTCGGAGAAGGTCTGCACTTCGCTTAGTCCGAGGGCTTTGGCTTTAGACTCGTACTTGCGAATTTTCTCCTCTTTGGCCTGTAGTGGCGTGTGGACCTGGTAGTAGGAGAGGTTGAGGAAAAAGGGGCGCTCATCGCGCGTGTTAAATAGATCGATAGTGCGATCAGTTAGATAGTCCGTTAGATAGGTGCCTTCGTGCACGTCGACATCTTCTAGTGAGGGAATAGTCCACGGGCTAAAATAGCCTCCACTGCCGGGCGAGCCTTGATGTGCCCCGCCGACGTTTTTCTCAAAACCGTGGTCTTCGGGCAGATGGCCCTCGCCGCCCATATGCCACTTGCCCACGTGCCACGTTTGGTAGCCGCCCTCGCATAGGGCGCGAGCTAGAGAGTGCTCGGAGGATGGCAGATTTTTTAGATAGGGCACGTCAACGACGCGGCCACGCGCCGGGTGAATGTGACTGTGCACGTCTATCCAGTCGGTGATGCCAACCGTAGCTGGATATTTGCCCGTGAGAATGCTAGCACGCGTTGGTGAACATACGGGGCAGGCAGCGTAGGCATCGGTAAAGCGCATGCCCTCTCGCGCCAGCCGATCGATATGGGGCGTTTCGTAGAACGAACTGCCGTAGCAGACTAGATCTTTCCACCCCATATCGTCAATGAGGATAAAGATGATATTTGGACGTTTCATCTACGGCAGGGCTTGCTCAATCGCGCTTACCAATTCGGGATTGTCCGGAGCTGTGCGCGGTGAAAAACGCGCGATCGTATGGCCTTGATCATCGATGAGAAACTTCTCAAAGTTCCAGCTAATATCTTCTCCGTCGCCGATGAGAAACTGGTAGAGCGGATGGCGTCCCGGACCGTTGACTTCGATTTTGGAAAAAAGCGGAAACTCAACGCCAAAGCGGTTGCTGCAAAACTGCTGAATCTCTTCTTCGCTGCCTGGTTCCTGTGCGCCAAATTGGTTGCAGGGGAATCCCAAAACGGCTAGACCGCGCTCGGCATACTGCGCGTGCAGTGCTTGCAGGCCCTCGTATTGTGGCGTCAGTCCACAGGCGCTAGCCACGTTGACTACGAGCAGTGTCTTGCCTTTGAATTCAGCTAGTGAAGTATCTTGCCCGGAGATGGACGGGGCGGAAAAATCGTGCGCACTAGACATGATGTAAACTCCTTGTAACGGCGTGTTGTAATCGGTGAATCGTCGTTTTTCATAGGGTAGCGT
The DNA here is from genome assembly GCA_964011675.1 of uncultured bacterium. GTDB lineage: Bacteria > Latescibacterota > UBA2968 > UBA8231 > UBA8231. The sequence continues at coordinate 3,842 of CAXGPR010000083.1, read as the reverse complement.
GCCGCGCTCGTATCGTCAAATCGGCACGGATTTTTTATAGGTCCTTTTCGGAGGACGCATATATTGGTATTGTTTTCGTCCCGTAGAGTCGAATATATCTAATACGGTGGAGTAGACGATATGAGGCTAGGGAATAGAGTGGCGCTAATTGCCGGTGGAGCGGGATCAATGGGCAGTGCCGTGGCGCGACTATTTGCCCAAGAGGGCGCGGCCGTATGCGTGGCCGATAGGGACGAAGAGGGCGCGCGAGAGACTGCGCGCACAATCGTGGATTCTGGCGGCCAATCCATGTCCGTTGCGTTAGATGTATGCGATGCGCAGGTGTGGGACGAAGCGGTGAATGCAACGGAGAAGACGTATGGCCGCTTAGACCTGATGGTCAACCTATCGGGCAGTAACGTGCGCGTCGGCTTCGAGGAGCAGACCGAGGCCATGTGGCGATCCATTATCGACGTCAACCTAACGTCCTGTTTTATCGGAATAAAGTCCGTGGTGCCAGCCATGCGGCGGGCCGGTCGCGGTGCGATTCTGCTGGTCGGTTCGCTCGCTTCGATTCGCCAAGGGGCCGGTAGTCCCGCTTACGGCGTTAGTAAGGCGGGTTTAGTCGCCCTGACCCGCAGCGCAGCGGCTGCCCATGCCAGAGACAATATTCGCTGTGTGTTGGTATCGCCGGGACACGTGGATACGAATTTTATCCGCGGCGATGCTGAGCACAGCCCAAATAGCTGGGAAACTAGTATCGACAACCCCGAAAATTACGAACAGAGAAGAAGGGTTACGCCGCTGGGTCGCCTATGCGAACCGGAAGATATTGCTAAGGCTTTTCTGTTTGCCGCCTCAGAAGAGGCCTCGATGATCACTGGTTCGATGATTACCGTGGACGGCGGCGCTGGTTTATGATGGCCGCATCGTTTTACTGCGCTAAATGCGCATCGACGCAGGAGAACATATGAACAGTCTATCCGCTATAGAAATCTACTCTATTGGCACGGAGTTGCTCAACGGACAGATCCAAGACAGCAATGCTTTCTGGATGGCACAGCAGATAGCTGCGCTGGGCGGTTATGTGCGCCGTATCTGCATTCTCGATGACCAAATGGAAGAACTGACGAGTGTGTTCAAAGACGCCTGCCAGCGCGGCACGAAACTCATCATTACTACGGGGGGCTTAGGTCCGACGCCCGATGACATGACCGTTCAGGCGATCGCGCAGATCAAGGGGGAAGAAATCGTTGTGGACGATGCGCTCGTGGCGCACTTTATGGCCAGTCGGGATATTGAGAAGCGCGAAGACGTGAGCGAGGGGCTGCTGAAGATGGCAACCCGTCCAGCTCACTCCAAAGCTCATCTCAATCCAGCCGGCGTAGCGCCCTGCGTAGAGACGCAGATCGGCGAGACGGTGATCTATAATTTACCCGGCCCACCGCGCGAAGTGGAAGCGCTGTTTGGCGCAGTTTTAGAGGCCCGGATTGCCGAGCTCTACAGCGGCACGCGCGCCGCGCTGCGCGTGGTGGTCAACCTGCCAGAATCGCAGTGTGGCCCTATTCTGCACAGCGTTATGGAGCAGTATCCCAACACGTACCTAAAGGCGTTTGTAGCCTTGAGCGAGCGGACTGCTGACGGTCAGCGCTTGCCGGTTGATATTGTTGCCTGGGCGGAAGAAGATGCGCAGGCGCAGGATCTCTTGGACAAGGCGCTGCGAGTGTTTACGGAACTGGCGGCAGAAAAAGGGAGCAGCGTTGAGCCGATGGAAGAGTAATATCTCTCACATCAGATGTCTCTGATCAGAGCGTCCGGCGCGCCGCGTCAAGGGCGTCGTAGCAGTGCTGTGCGGTCGCCCATGCGTCGTAATCCGGCTGCTTCCATATCTGTGCAGTGACCTCCGGACAGATATAGCGATTCCAGCCGGCCGCATGCACGGCGCGCATGTATTCGCTCACGTCTAGCGTGCCATCTCCTGGCAGCAGGTAGCGCACGTTTCCCTCGTCATCAACGTAGCCGTCTTTGATGTGGTTGTGTGCGGCATAGGGCACGTTGAGTGCGATACAGTGCGCCAAGTCCATACCCTCGACCCAGAAGTGGCTGTAGTCAAAGTTGAGTTTGAGATGTGGGTGGTCTGATTGCTCCATGAGCCAGACGGCTTTTTCCGGCGTCTCAAAGTCGCCGCCGGCGTGCGGTTCAATGGCTAGGACAACGTCGCGCTGGGCGGCCATGTCAGCAACTTCACTGACCAGCGGTATAATGGCTTCTCGTTCGTCATCCCACGCCGGTTTGGGATGGCCGAGTGTCGTGGTGACGACGGCGGGCTCGTCGCTGACGCGCAGATGGTGCGCCATGTCAAAAGTCGCGGCAAACTGCTCTAGCATGACTGGTCTGTCCTCGCCCGTCACGCAGGGAGAGAGTAAGGCCATAAGTGGCGGTGTGGGAAAGCCGAGTTCGATCAGTAGCGCGGCTAGGCGCGAGCGCTGGTCGCCTGCAAAGTTCATCGGATCGGTGGTCCAACCGGGCGTCACGGCAATCTCCATGCCTTCGTAGCCCATGTCGCGCAGGCGTGGAAGAGCGCTAAAGACGTCCTCTTGCTGCATGCCGTACGTGCTGTAATAGAGTTTCATTTAGGCGTTCCCTGTGGATGGTTAAAGCAGGTTTAGTTAGGATGAAGACCCAAGCAAAACGCCCCGATCAGATACGTTTTGATCGGGGCGTTGCCATGTGAAAAGCGGGTTGTTTAGTGCTCGCCCTTCTCCTCGTAGATCGCCTCGCGCAAACCCTTTATATAGCCGATGGCAAAGAGTCGGCCTATGGATGAATAGCCGGGATTTTCATTGTCATCGCCGGTCATAGTCGGCACGTGGTCAGGGCGTAAGACCCCCTCAAAACCGATGTCCTTATAGGCTTGCATACAGGCGCGCATATCTGTCTTTCCTTCGTCGTGGAAGGTCTCGACAAACTTTTCGGGTGTGCCTCGCACGTCGCGAAAGTGCACAAAGTGAATTTTGTCCTGTTCGCCAAAGTGGCGGATGGCACCCGGTAGATCGTCCGTCATCAGCGTAAAGTTACCTTGGCACAGGCAGATGCCGTTGGATGGGCTAGGTGCCATATCTATCAGGCGCTGGTAGTTTTCGATGCTACGCATGATGCGGCCCATGCCACGGATGGGCGAGAGCGGTGGGTCGTCTGGGTGCATGGCCAGCTTGACGCCCGCCTCTTCGGCAACGGGTAGAACTTTGTTGAGAAAGTACTGCAGGTTGTCCCATAGCTGTTCCTCCGTCACTTCACCGGCGTACGTGAGTGGCGCATCCTTGATTAACTCGTTATCAAATCCGGTTACAACAGCGCCTCCGCGGGCCGGCGCTGCCGTGGACGTGCGCATCCAGTTGAGGACCGGCATCCATTCGTAGCACCACACCTCAACGCCCAGCTTGCCCATAGCGCGTATGAGGTCGCAGGCGTGTTCGATCTCTTCGTCGCGATCCGACAGCCCTAGCTTGGCCTTGTTTAACGGGGGGCGACTTTCGATGACGTCCATCTGGAAACCGCCGTCGGCATAAGCCGTCTTCATGCGCATGACCGACGTATAGCTCCACGGCAAGTCATCGCGCGGGACGTCCGGTCCGCTGCGGCCGTGGAAGGAGCCCACGACGTAGTTAACGCCGCACTGTTTTACCATGTCCCATAACGGCGTGCGATTGGGTGACATCACTTCGGCAATCTTAATCACGATGCATTCCTCTCTAATCTAAAGGTAGTGCAGTCGACGCGGCGTGCGCCGGTCGCTGCAGGTTAAGCATGGGGCCAGTGTTCGTTGAGTCCGCCGCAGACGCCGTATATCGGATCGCGCGACG
>CAXGPR010000082.1:0-14699 GCA_964011675.1 uncultured bacterium | reverse complement strand
CCGGTCGCGCGCATCGCACACCACAACGACTGCTTGTTAGCGTCCGAAACAGACTATGGAACCTACGAGCGCGGCGGACAAACGCGCGCGCAAGAGACGGCCTATCTAGCAGAAGAAACGTTCTACACGCTCTTTGGCGGTGAGACCTGCAATCCACATCCGCTCAACGACTGCCGGCGCGCGCTCGAAGAATTATCGACACTGCACGCCAGCTATCTCAACAGCACCTACCATCCGGATGTACTAGAAAAATGGCGCGATCAGGGGTGCTATGACGAAATCGAACGCCGGCTCGGCGCACGGATCGTCCTAGAGGAAACGCGTGCAGTTCGACAGGTTGAGAGAGGAAGCGTACTATACGTAGAGGTCTCCCTAATCAATCGCGGCTTTGCACCGCTTTATAACGCGCGCGGCGTGGAGTTTGTCTTGCGCAACAGCGAGAGCGGAGCGCTCTTTACCTTTCCCCAAAACGCTGATCCGCGCACTTGGAAGCCCGGCCAGCGACACGTGCTCCGTGGACAGATCGACCTACCAGAGAATCTGCCAATAGGCACATACGCTCTGTTCTTATTTTTGCCCGACCCATCGCCGCGGCTGCGCTGGGACCCACGCTATGCCTATCGCATGGCAAACGGGGATATGTGGGATGCCGAGCACGGGCTCAACGCGTTGATCTCGGGCATCACCATACGATAGCCGCACTCGTCGGCGCGTTCTACTCGAGCGCTTTTTCCATGTCCGCCACCCAATCCTCGACTCCTTCGTATACTTCATCCAAGTAGGGCGCTGTACTAATCACCCGATAACCGAGCCGCTGATAGAGCGCCAACGCGCGCGGGTTCGCGATGTGATTGACAGTAAGGCCGATTTTTTTAAACCCCCATTTACTCGCCATCTCTTCACAAAAATAGATCAACTGCGTGCCGATTCCACGTCCCCTGCTATCCTGACGGACGTATAGATCAAACATATCAGGATACTTCGGAGCCGTTTCTTTACCCTGCCACGAGACTAGCACCCAGCCCAGCACGTTACTCTCTTCCCAATACAAATACCACGCACAGTCGCTGTTTCGACACCAGACTAGCCGACGGCGCGCTTCCATTAAATCGAAGCTCGGACGCACAAGAGCACTCGCTATGAGATCGCCGCGCTGTGCCGAACGAATGGCCATATATATGCCTTCGTCTATCGACATCCTCTGCTCGTTAATCCGTTTATACAAGAACAAGGCCAAGCATCGCGCCGCTCAGCGGCGGCAAATAACTTGGGATAGATCAATACGCCCGGAAGCTGCAGGCCCGGTTGCTTGGCATAAGCCTGCCAGCGAGCCGAGAGAAAGGGCATGAGATCGGTTAGGACGTTCGGGTAGTTATGAAGATCGGCGTCCACCAACGAGAACGCTGTGCTGCGGTCCATGGTATGTCTATCCTCACGTTAGTACGCGTCGATTATTTCCCGACGGCGAAAACAGTCGACCGCATGGTCGTTGACCAGTCCGGCGGCTTGCATATGGGCGTAAACGATGGTCGATCCGACAAACTTGAAGCCGCGCCCTCTTAAATCTTTACTCAATGCGTCCGAGGCGCTCGACGTGGCTGGGTATTCCTCTGCAGTGCGCAGTTCGTTGACGATGGGGCGGCCGTCGACAAAGCGCCAGATATAGGCATCAAATGATCCGAACTCACTCTGCACGTCCAAAAAGCAGCGCGCGTTATGCACGGCGGCTTTCACCTTTAACCGATTGCGAATAATCCCGGGATTTTGCAGAAGAGCCTCAACCTGATCATCCGAGAAGCGCGCAACCCGTTCTGGATCAAAACCGACAAAGCATTCGCGATAGTTTTCCCGCTTTCGCAGCACGGTATACCAGCTCAATCCGGCCTGTGCCGACTCCAGCGTGAGAAACTCAAACTGCCGCTGGTCGTCGTGCACCGGCACGCCCCATTCCGCGTCGTGATAGGCTACGTAATCTTCCTTGTCGAGATCAACCCAAGGACAACGGTGCATATTCGTTCTCCATTGCAATCATCTTTCACATCGCCGGATATACAGCAAAGTATTGCCGCACGATCGACCGTCCTATGCACATTCGGCCACGATTTTTCCACGCACGTGACGCGTCTGAAGGCGTGCCAGCGCACCGGGAATATCTTCCAGTCTGACTACTTCTTCTACCATCGGATCGAGCTTTCGACCTGCTACGAGTGCGATCATCTCCTCGGCCATCTTCGCCAGATCGAGCTGCGCGGCGCGATTGGTGGATTGGTGAGCGGCACCCAGTGATATTTTGTGCAGCGAAATAGCCTTGGCAAAGGTCTCGTCTGAAAGCGTTGGCAAACCGGCGATACAGGAAATAGCACCCGCAAAGCAAAGCACTTCCACGCCTTGGTCGGCCGTTTCCGTATCGACGGCCGCCTGGACCGCATCAACGCCTAATCCATCCGTTATTTCCAGTATACGCGAGACGACGTCCTCGCGGGTATAGTCAATCGCATGGGCCGCACCCAGATCGGCGACGCGTGCGAAATTACCTTCCGACGCCGTCGTTATGACCGTCGCACCTGCGTGCGCAGCCAGCTGCACGCCGTAACCACCTACGCCTCCAGCGCCCCCTTGCACCCAAACGATCTGCCCTTGGCCCAACTGCAGTCGGCGCACGATGCCCTGATAAGCCGTCAGACCTGCGCAAGGCAGGGCAGCTGCATCGACAAAAGAAACCGAATCGGGTATGGCAGCCGTCGTATGCGCCGTCGTAATCGCCAGCTCTGCAAAGCCGCCGGGCTTACTCAGGTCGCCGTGATAAAAGACGCGGTCACCAACGCGCCACTCGGTGACGTCCTCACCCAACACATCGACGGTGCCCGCCACGTCTAACCCTAACACATGTGGATAACACCAGTTCGAATTGCCGCGTCCGGCGAGTTTATAGTCGACGGGATTCAGACCGACCGCTGCAACCTGTACGCGAATTTCTCCGGGCCCCGGCTGCGGATCAGACACATCCGAAACGTAGAGCGACTCGACTAGTCCAGGTTCGTTTAGTATCAAAGCGCGCAATACAACACCTCCTTCCTTCCATTTTGCAAGACCCCTGAACACCCCCGTAGAAAAGGGACGTGCATTTGCCCCACGCCTGTATTTTGCAGAATATTATCGTCCATATACTAGGCTAATACAGGCGTATCGTCCAGATGGCCCCGATCCCCTTTCGCGGAGACAATTCATGACCTCTCAGACCCAACAATATCCCATGCAGGCCGTGCCCGGCTACTATTCCAGCACTCAGGGTATTCAGATTGCGATTCAAACCGGCGCCGATGCCAGCGATGAGGACCTGCAGTTTTTCCAGCAGCTCGGAGTCGAGTGGGCCATGGTCGGCATCAACAATGCCGAGCAGCATTCGGCTGAGTTTTATAAAGGCGTAGTCAAGCGCTTTGGCGATCGCGGCATCAAGATTTACCGCATCGCCAACCACGGCGTGCACAACGTTCCGGCCATCACGCTCAACTTGCCCGAGCGCGATGCCAAAATCGAAGAATTCAAGCAGTTTATACGCAACCTCGGCGAGGCGGGCATCTACTACAATACCTATGCGCACATGGGCAACGGGATCTGGTCTTCCGATCGCGTCGAGGGACGCGGTGGCATGGATGCGCGCTCGCTAGACATCAACAACGCCGTCGGGCGCTGGATTGACGAGACCTACGAAGGCGAATTGACGCACGGACGCACCTATAAAGAAGACGAACTGTGGGATAACTACGAATACATGATTCGCCAAATCGCCCCCGTTGCCGAGGACTCCGGCGTGCGCATCGGCATTCACCCAGACGATCCGCCGGTCTACGCGCTAGGCGGCATACCCCGCTGTATGTTCGGAAAATTTGAGGGCTATAAGCGCGCAATGGAAATCGCCGACAGTCCCAATATCGGCGTCTGCCTCTGCGTAGGATGCTGGTTAGAAGGGGGCGAAGCGGGCATGGGCGTCGGCGTCATAGATGCCATCAAGCACTTTGCTCAACAGGGTCAACTCTTCAAAGTCCACTTTCGCAACGTGTCCAACCCTATGCCCGAACCGTGGGTAGAGACGCTCATAGACAACGGCTATCAGGATATGCATCAGGTGATGCGCGTCCTGCGCGAAGTGCAGTTCGACGGCTGCATTATTCCCGATCACATCCCGGCCATGCTCGGCGGACATCGCGTGGGCGTAGCCTATTCTATCGCCTATATGCGCGCACTGGTCCAGGCGGTCAACAACGAGCACGGCGGCCCGGTTTAGAAAGATTGATCCTATGCTAAACGCGAATAACACCGCGCTCGTCCTTATAGATATCCAAGGCAAGCTCGCCTCGCTCATGCACGACCGCGAGGCGCTCTATGCCGGACTACCCACTCTTATACAAGGTGCGCAGGCTCTCGAGCTGCCCGTGCTCTGGTTAGAACAGTATCCCAAAGGACTCGGGCCAACGATACCCGAAGTCGCCGATCTACTAGGAAACCAAAAACCTCTGGCCAAGACGTGCTTTAGCGCCTTCGGCCTGAGCGACTTCCAGCAGGCACTACGCGAAATGGGTCGTCGTCAAATTCTACTGGCCGGCATTGAGACGCATATCTGCGTTTACCAGACCGCACGCGACCTGCTCGACAACGGCTTTTACGTAGAAGTCGTAGCCGATGCCGTTTCGTCGCGGACGGCGCAGAACAAGGCCATTGGCCTGGAGAAGATCTTGCATTGCGGTGCGCAGATTACTTCGGTCGAAATGTGCTTGTTCGAACTGCTGCAGGAGGCTGGTGGGGCGGCATTTAAGCAGGTGGCTGCGCTCGTAAAATAGCAGTCCCTTATTCAGCCGTTTTTCGACTTTCGGCTACGTTAAAGAGCACAATGCCTGACAGCGCGGCAAGAACCGCTCCAGCATAAAAAATTACGTGCGGTGTAAAATGGGTAGAGCAGTAACCAAACAGCGGCAAGAAAAGCGCATATACGCCACTTTCCGTCCCGTAGCGGACGGCTACGTAAAGACCGCGCTGTTCGGACGGGGAAAGGTCTAAAACCGACAGATAGAGCGGCATCGTTATGCCGCTGGCACCCACGCTGATCAGCACGTAAGCTACCAACAGACCCTGCTGACTCTTAGCATGGGGAAAGAGGGCAAAGCCCACCACAGCAACAGCGGAAAAGAGCAGAGCAGTTTGCGCTCGGCCTATGCGATCGGCAAGCCAGCCAATCAGCGGCGCACTGCACATGGTGATGGCGCTGTTGACGCTGGCGATATAGCCGACGTACTCATCGGGCAATCCGTGCACCCGGCGCGCCGTAGGCCAGATGTAGTACTGGGTCGCACTAAAGCCCATCCGAGCGACGACCGCTATGAGGAAAATTGCAAAGCGCCTATCTTTAGCCACGGCGCTCAGTGCCTGACGCAGGCGCGGCTGCTCCACGCGGCGCAGGGGACGCAGGCCGGGCAACTGGCGCAAACGCAGCAATAGCACGCTGGTGCAGAGCGAAAGTATCAGACCCGTGCACCACACCGTCGTATATCCCAGCGGATAGTCCAAGCGGCTGATGATTGCAGCGACCAGCAGCCCGCTAGCAATGCCGGCCAGACCTCCGAGTGCGCCCTGCATGCCCAGCAGCTTACCGCGCCCACCTGGACGCAGGACCCGACTCAACAAGTCCATATTCGCAATGCTACCAAAGGCGCCGACGGTGCTGTTAACGAGGTAGTAAAAAAATACCGTGCCAAAAAAAGGCCACAGGCCCACCTGCCCTCCGGTGAGTGCGAGAAGCGCTATGGGCAGAAGGATAGGCAGCAGTTGGATGACGTGCGACAGCCACATCAAGCGCACCTTGTCGCGCGAGCCATCGACATAGCGCGCCGCCACAAACTGAGACGCTAGGGAGACAAGCTGGTTGGCAGCAAATAGTCCAAGGATAAAGTCCGAAGCGCCCTGGCGCATCAGCACGGTGTTGAACAGATCGGCCGATATAAACGAGGCGCTCAATCCCTGGAGCGTAGAATAGGTCGTCCAGTTAATGGCGTTTCCGCGCTCGGCGCGGTCGATTAGTTCAACGCGCCGCACGGTATCCATGCGATAGAAAGTTGCGCTCAGCCATTTTCTCGCCGCACTTCAATGGCCATATCGCCTTCTCCATACACTTGGACATCTAGCACGATGGGACAGCAGCACACCTGACAGTCCTCTACATAGGTCTGTCGCGCTACGGAGCAGTCAATCAACACGCCGATATATTCCCCGCAGTAGGGACACTCTATTGCGCGCTCTTCCAAGTAATTCACAGACCCATCAGCTCCGTTTTAGCGAGACTAAAAACATGGACTGTAAGGCACATTCACACCGATGTATTCGTCAGGTCCACTGCGGCCCTTCATGCGAAGGACCATGCACAAAGCGCCGCATATCGAGTTTTAGATCCACCTGAGTAGCTGGGCCCAGTTCCACGCTGAACCAGCGTCCATCCACTCGTTCTATCCGTCCACCCGCAGCTTGCACGGCACTAAATTCGTGCTCAGAAAACGATCCCGCCTGCAGCACCACCGCCTGCCGGGCGACGGGGTCGGTGTTGACTAGCGTCACTGCAGCACCGTCTGCCGAAACGGCACGCACCAGCGCCGCCACGTGATCGGGCAGGCCCGCGCGTCGCTTCTGCGGATCGAAATAACGCAGGTGGGCCTGTAATAACCCCCCGTTATACAGAGCAGATGGCGTGCCCATCGTCATCTGCACCAAGGCTTCGGGCAGCACGGGATTCATATTCTGAAAGTGGTAGCAGTGGCGCTCTTCCGGATTGCTATCATCGGCGGCCAGACGCGCTAGACTGTGCCCCATACACTCATAGGTCGAATCGATGACCGCCTGCGGATAGTCGGGATAGAACCCCTCCATCCACGCATGCCAGGCACGCGGCGGGCAAATACCCGCTTTGCCCGCTCCCCAGTCGCTGGGAAAGTCGGCAAAACCCTCGCGCTGGGGAAAGATTTCTTCCAAGCGCGCGCGGTCCTCCTCGCTCTGACTGAGGTAACAGAGATGAATGTAGAGTTCCGGCTCCGGCACCCTGTAGTCGAACCACCCCGCATCGCCGTGGCGGGACGGAATTTTCCACACGCCGTCTTCCCGCCGGCGCAGATCCCATAGCATATCTAGCTGCGATCGGCAAAGGTCCAGCCAGCTCATATCACCTGTCATGAGAGCCGCACACGAACCTGCAACGTAGGCGCTCTCAACGATATTGCGCCCCCCGTGAGGCCAGCGCCAACCGTAGTATCCACCCCACCACTTGCCATCAATCATCTCGCCGATTTGGCCGCTCGGTCCCACATTGTCTGGAGCAATTCCGCCGTTGTTGCGACAGTGTCCCACCCACTTAGACAAATATTCTAAGACCCAAGTCTTGTACTTTTCTTCGCCCGTATACAGATAGGCATTCGTCACTAGACTGGCCGATGAAAGATTGAGCGGCACGTCACCGCGCGTCATGCGTCGGTTTATTAGATTGAGCACGCGCGCAAAGGTCTCGTCATTCGTCCAGTCGGCTTTGACAAAGGGATCACCCTGCTGCAAGCCCTCCATATCCTCATACGGTGCCAGATAGTTTGCGAGAATGGGCCGGTGATAGTCCCAGTCCTGCTGCGTAGTCACAAAGCGCGGCCCGCGACTCCCGTTGAGCGGCGAGCGCAGCATCTTGCGCTCGGCATCCCAGTTATCTGCCAGCGGATCTTCGCCGATATACATAGCCGCGTAGCGCAGTGCGCGACGGCGATCGATGTGATGATGCGGGTCGGCCATTCCCAAATAATAAATGTACGTGTAGCTCTCACTGTGGTGGAACCAGTCAAAGCCGGCGACAAACTCGCGCTCAACCGTGCCGTAGTCCTCGTATTGCCAAGTGATGGCATCCCACTCTTTGCGCGCCAGAGTCTGCATGTGTTGAGCGCCGCCGATCAAATAGAACAGCGGCAGGGATAGAAAGGCTTCGTAGCCGTTGTCCGTTCCGTCCATACTGGTCCAGACGCTGCGCTGTATCAGCGTGCCATCTGGTCTCGTGGCGTGTTCGACAAAGGGCCAAACTGCCCGGTCCATGGCCGCGATAAGCGAGCGCTGTTGCACCGCCCAATCGGGCGGAGAACTCCGTTTTTCCACGGCGATTTTATGCATGAAATCACCTCTCCACCAAAGGCTCTGACCTACAGATGCAATGATCAGATGCCTACCGGCTATACCTCCGTAAGCCTAGGCATTAAGTCAACCAAGTTGCACGGTTGGTTCGTTGAGTCGAGCTGTGGGCCAATCAGTCGATCCCAGCCCGTTGCACACGCGCCCGAAGAGCCCGGCAGGCAAAATATATAGGTGCCGTTACTCACCCCCGCAATGCAACGCGACTGCATCGTTGACGTGCCAATATCTTCGTAAGAGATCATACGAAATACTTCGCCAAAGCCTTCAATTTTTTTATCAAAAAGCGGCTCCACCGCTTCAGGCGTTCCATCACGTCCGGTTAAGCCCGTGCCACCCGTGCTCACAATGGCCTGCACCTGTGGATCGGCAATCCACTGGGCAACCTTAGAACGCACTTGATAAATGTCATCGGGCAAAATGCACTTTTCATGCAGTATATGCCCTTGATCCTTGAGGCGTTCAACAAGTAAGTTTCCCGATTTATCGCTGTGTTCGTCCCGAGTGTCGGACACGGTCAAAATGGCAATGCGCACGGCGGTGCGCTGTTCATCAGACATAGATATTCCTCACGGATTTTGATTGGTTACTAGGTTTATTTCATACAGCTTGGGCCACAGTTTACCCGTGACAAAAAGTCGATCTCCTGCCGAATCATACGCGATTCCGTTGAGTACATCGACGCGCCGTCCGCCGCGATCGGCCTCGCTTAGTAATCCCTTCAGGTTAATAATACCCGTCACCTGACCGCTCTGCGGATCAATGCGCACTATGTAGTCTCTTTGCCACACGTTGGCAAAAACCTGGCCGTCAATATACTCGAGCTCGTTGAGATTGGTCACGGGGCTTTCGCCCTGATAGACCGTAACGCGTCCAGTTTCGGCAAAGGTAAACGGATCGCGAAAGTAGAGTGTAGACGTGCCGTCGCTAATGATTAGCTTTTGACCATCGTGCGTTAGCCCCCACCCTTCCGTTGGATAGCTAAACTGCGTCCGCACTTCAAACGTGTCCAAATCATAGACAAAAGCCGTCTGCGACCGCCAAGTCAGCTGCAGCACGCGATTGTTAAAAACGGCGATACCCTCACCAAAAAAACGCGTACTCAAGTCGTGCTGCTGTGTAACCTCTCCGCTCTCCAAAACCACTTTGCGCAGAGAAGAGCGGCCGTTTAGACCCGTGCCCTCGTATAGGAATCCCTCCAAATAGACCAAGCCTTGAGTAAAAGCTGTTGGGTCATGCGGATAGGTATGCACGACTTCGTAGCCGTAAAGGGTGGGGCTAACAGCGGCCTGAGGCTCTGTTGGCTGTGCCTGATCGGGCGGCGTCGTGGCCGCATCCGAACAGGCACAAAGCAAATATGAAAGCCACAGACAGTATAGCAGGCACATGCGCTTATTCATAGACACAAACATAGGAGCCTCATCCCGTGCGGGAAAGAGAAGAAGTCAAAGGGGCTAGCGTGGCTGTCGCTCCGCTAATAGTAGACGCTGCTGGAGCACAGGAGAAAAAAATGCATCCTCTAATTGGTTGGGACATCTATATGTATGTGTGGTGCCATAGCTTATGGCATAGAATATATGCACGGTTCAGAGAACTCACTATCCACCTATTTGCTTGTCGATCCTTTCTTTGTGTAGATTCGTCAACCATTTAGCATAGATACATTTGTTAAGCGAACCTTTCCCGAAAGCCTAGACATACTATTGGCACAGAGAGACTATATCCTTCACCAAATTGAGGCTATCGCGGGCGACCTATGAATCTCGAGCATACACCTGCACACAGAAATCTTTTCGCCGTATTCATCGCGCTCATAGTACTGCTCCACGTCGAATCAATTAACGCGCAGAACGCCGAACCAGACCTCATGCCGATGCCCGATCCCAACACCTCTCTTTACGCTTCCTTTGGCATCGGTTTCATCAATATCGACGAGCGGGGTCCGGGAGTCCGATCTCCGCTGGGACTGGTCGCCGTGCTCAACCCACAACGTCTCATCGTCCGCACTAGCTTGCTCGATTTGAGCTTCCTAGAGGGCGACCAACGCGATGCGCGCTATGCGCGCAGTTATTCCCTCTATGCACCCTCTAACTGCTACGACACGCGCACGGGGTATTATGTGTCGAGCTACCGCTGTTCGGGCGGAACCGACCTACTGGCCTCGGCTAGCGTCGAGCTAAACTATATCGCACTGCGCGAAGTATGGTTGGCCAACCATCGGGGTAAAGTATTTGTCGGTGCGGGTTGGCGCCTTCGAGATCCACAAGGAGCTTTTGGCAGCCTCGGCTTCTTTTTTGAGCGTGCACGGCACAGCAGCAGCGGAGTGCAGCTGCTGATTGGAAAAGGATTTGTCGGCTTTGGACTGCTATGGGGATATGACCTGCGACGGCTTTTCTAGCCTTCTGTAGGAGACTTGGCAGCACACCATTTAACCCTTTGCGCATTCTCCATCTCACGTGCGTGCCACGTATAGATACCGCTAAGAGAGTCTGTATGCTCCGATCTGCTACGCTATTTCTATTGACGTTTTTTTGCTCTGTGAAAGCACAATTACCCGACGACGCACGACCCTCACTTCTCTTCAGTCGCGAGGACATTCCCACGCTTAAAGACCGAATCCAACGTCCTCCTTACGATGCCTGGTGGGCCACCGTGCTGAAGCGTGCTCAGAATGGATTGCCCGACGGCGCGCCCGAACGAACCAAGGCGCGACTGGCTAAAACATTGGCGTTCGTCTACCTCATGACAGACAGAGAAACGTGGGCACAGCAAGCCCTATCGATCATGCGCGATACTCGCTTCCCCCCACGTGGTGGCAATATGGGCCAGCCCCATAACGAAGGAGAACTAGTGGCTCATTACGCGCTGGCCTACGATATGCTACACGCCTATGCGGAGACCAACGACCCGCCTTCTCTACAAGAAATTCGCTCCATTTTAGTCGAAGAAGCCCAGCGCATTAAGGCAGGCATTGTCATTGCGGAAATAGACTTGGGCGTGACAAAAGTAGCCGTTCGCTTAGACGAAACACCACATTGGGACAATTGGCATATCCGCACCTACGGTGGCCTCGGCATAGCTGCGCTGGCTCTGCGCGATCACCCCGACGCGCATGCATGGTCCGCGCGAGCTATAGAACTGGTCGCGCGCAGCCTAGCGCTGCAAGTTGACCCACAAAGTGGTGCCTATGCCGAAGGGCCCTTTTACAGTCGGTATTCGGCCGATGTCTACCTGCCCTATTTTATTGCTCTCAGGCGCGTTACGGGACGCGACCTATTTGGAGAAACGGCCGTGCATGCCCTGCACGAGTGGTCGCTCAACCTCCGCATGCCCAACGGCCGCCGACCCAACGTAGACGACGGACACCTCGACGACTTTTATGGACATTACCTAGCGTCTATTGCCGAAAATGGGGGCGAGTTTCGCTGGGATTGGGAAAACAACAGCAGCGGTCTTTACGTGAGGCAGTTTTCCGAGCCCGATGCCATCGCCCTGTATGACGATAGCGTAGAACCGACAAGGCCTAGCCGACATCCAACCGTATTTATGCCCAGCGGCGGGGATGCTGTATTCCGCTCAGACTGGACGGAAAACGCAACCTACCTGCTTTTGCGAGGAGAGCACGGCCGACCGCGCAGCAGCGGACTCTCACACGAGCACCCCGACGAAACAAGCTTTCTCCTCTACGCTGCCGGAGAGATACTCGCACTAGATGCGGGTTACATCAACTTCGAAAACCACGGTAAAGTAAATCGCGGAGCCAACCACAACTTGGTGCTTGTCGACGGCCAGGGACCGCCTCTTTTTACGGCACAGGGACAAGCCATCGGAGGAGGCAACGACGCGTTCATTAGAGATTCGTTTATCAGCGACAACGGCGACTATGCCGAGGTGCACACAGCCTACAGCGACGTTGATTTCATACGGCGCATGCTCTTTGTCGACCGTCAGTACTTTCTGCTGTCAGACGCTCTGAGCAGCGACAAAGAGCGCGCATATGAATGGCGCCTACACGGCAACGGAGGGGGAACGAGCGGAGGCACGTACGTGCGGGATCAGAACTTGGCGCGCTGGGTGCGCGATCGAGGAGAACTGATGGCATTTTTACCAGCGCGGCCGGATCGCACCTTTGACGAAGTAGACACGCTACACTCTTTTGAAGCAGGCCAAGAGCTAACCCACACCACCCTGCGTGTCCAACAGCGCGGCGCCGATGATCACTACTTAGCCGTGCTCTATCCACGGGCCAACACGAATCCGCTCCCCATGCCAGCGACGCTTGCGGTAGACGGCGGTGAGGGACTTTCACTCAGATTGGCTGACCGACTAGACATCGCTTGGACAAAAAATAGGGTAGCATCTGTCGCCACCATCGGAGACTACAGCAGCGATGGTATGTTTGGCTGGATTGGCCATTTCTCAGCTGATGGGCGTCGGCTCGACGCCGGCGAACGTCGGTTTGTGGTGCACGATGCGACCAGCTTAACCCATGCGGATATGATTTTATTTGAGGCAAGTGTTGCCGTTGATATCAGCCTGCAGACATCGTCCGAACGGATTGCCGGCTACGTGCATGGTCCCATCACCTCCTACACCGTACTACTTCCCATCGACCCAAATCGCACCCCGTCTAACGTGCACTTCACGGGCGAACTTTTAAACGCCCATCAAGACGGCGGAGCCCTTTACCTTGAGCTATCCGGTCAAGGCACTCTTTCCGTCGACCTATCGCTGCAAGAAATGGCGACATACGTAGCACAGCAAACATCGGTACGTTTTACTTTGGATTCGCCCTATCCCAATCCGTTTAACAGCGAAATAGCGATTCGCTTTGCGTTAGATGAGAGCCAATCCGTTGACCTATCTCTTCACAATATAGCAGGTCAGAAAGTCCGTACGATGACGTCGGGCGCGCTGTCAGCTGGATCCTATCGACTCATCTGGGATGGCCGAGACGACCGGGGGCGGAACGTGGCTACGGGTATATACTTTGTTCGACTCCGCGGCCACGAACGCAGCTATATTCAAAAAATAATGCTTTTGCGCTAAGGGCAATGCGTAGACAGCGCACAGATCTTTTAGTATGGAAAAAGAGAAGTAGATCATGAAAAAACTGAGCTATACACTAGTTGGTAGTGCTCTGTTGATTGGTCTACAGTGAGCCATGCCCGCTGCATACAGCGCCGTGTATTCAGAAGATAACGTGGCTGAAAACTGCCCAATCAACGGATCCTGCCCCATGAAAGGCAAAATGACTCAGGGCGAAGCCGAAGCTTAAAAGAGTCCTTCGCAGAGACCCAACGCCCCTATGACCTTCCGCGTCGCAAGGGCGTTTTTTACCGAAAATCCCCGCGTCTAACGCTCTAGCCTTCTATCACATATTCGAGTATCTGCACCACCTGCTCTGGCACGCGTGCAACGGCTAGCGCCGCCGCATCAACCTCTTTCAGAGCGTGATTAAACGCCTCCGGATGCAATATGATGAGCGGCTTCCCCAACGCTGCGGCAAAACCAGCATCAAAGGCGGCATTCCACTGCCGGTACTGTTCGCCAAATCGTACCACGACAATATCGGCCCTCTGTATGGCCGTACGCGTGCGAATAGCATTGAGCTGAGCCCCTTTGCGGTCCTGCCAAAAAGCCTCCTGCTCAGAACCCAGTATTTCGACACCGCAGCGGTCACTGGCAGCGTGATCCGTCACGGGAGCGCTGAAGGATACGGGCAGGTCTCTTGCCCCCCTTACAACGTGTTCTCGCCAATCGCTGTGAATCTCGCCAGACAAATATACCTGCCACTCTCTTTTCATACGGACCTCCTATCCGATAAACACACGAACAGACTTCACACAAACCAATAAGCGCATTGCGCGCAAAAGAACCGCACCTATCTTTTAGACACCACATATACGGGAGAGAGGGCATGAAATCTGCATTAGAGCTGGCCATGGAAAAGGCCAATGAAGCCGTCGGTGGCGAAGATAAAATCAAACTCAGCAACGAACAAAAAGCCGCTATTGACCAAATCCGTAAGCTATACGAAGCCAAGTGGGCGGAAAAAGAGCTGCAGATCAACGGGCGCACGACCCAGCTTCAAAAAGAAAATCCCGAAGGTCTGGCAGAAGCGCGCGCCGAGTTACAGCGTGAGACCAACGCGCTGCGAGACCAAATATTTGCCGAGCGCGATGCAAAAATAGAAGAAATACGCCAACAAAGCGCCTAAAAAGGCGATGATGGATAGCCTCCGTCTATTTTCATCCCACTGAGTCGCCGCTTCTATTTAGAATGAGCATCGCAGTGCGCTCCGAACACATCGCAGTGCTACAGTCAGATTGCTTTACGCAAGAGCCCCCGCTGACCGCTGTCACCCGAGAGCTCTTGCATATGCAAACGTTGCCAAGTGGAGCAATTCGTCTACTTCTTTTTCCCCTTGGCTTTAGCGGGCGCTTTCTTTGCTGCAGCCTTCGACTTGGCAGGCGCCTTCTTTGCTGCAGCCTTCGACT
>CAXGPR010000081.1:0-14717 GCA_964011675.1 uncultured bacterium | reverse complement strand
CGCAGCTGACGCTCAACGATCGAACCAATGCGTCCCCTATTACCCGTTAGAAAAACTTTCGTTGCTTGCTCTCTTTTACTCTGCTGTTTTCACCTTGACCTATGCGCTGCCGCTTACTACTCTAACGCATCTAAGCGAGGAGAAATAAGATGCCAAAGCTATTCGGACGCAACTATACCAAACGCCAGTTACTCGACCGAGTAGGTGACGTAAGCCAACTGATCCACGCCCGAAGGGGACGAACAGATGAAGGATTTGCTCAGGGAGCAGACCTGATTGAAGTCAACAACGCCTCGGGGCTCACATTCACCGTGCTGCCCGGACGCGCGCTAGATATTGCTTCGGCCTCTTACAAGGGGCATCCCATAGCGTTTCGCAGCAGCCCGGGCGACGTCGGACCCGCCTTCTACGACCCGCGCGGCTTTGAGTGGCTACGCGGCTGGTTTGGCGGCCTCGTCACTTCGTGCGGTATGACCTTTACCGGCCACCCAGAAACCGACTCCGAGCTAGAAAACGAAGAGATGCCACTACACGGCCGCCTGTCCTATATTCCCGCACGCGACGTATCTATTGCAAGTAATTGGCAAGACGACAACTATGCGCTTCGCATCAGCGGCAAAATGCGCGAGGCCGTCGTCTTTGGCACCAACTTAGAGCTAACGCGCGAGATCTCCACGACGCTTGGCGAAAAATGTATCCGCCTATCCGACCGCATAGAAAACCTGAGCGTTGATCCCTCGCCGCTGATGTACGTCTACCACTGCAACCCCGGTTTCCCCTTGTTGGATGCGGGAAGCCGCCTCGTATTGCACAGCGAATTGAGCACGGAATGGCTTGAAGACCGCCCCGTTGGACCAGAAGTATACGCCGTTGCCAAAGGCCCCCAGCGCAGAGAGCGCGACAACGTTTTTGTGCACCATCCCATGGCCGATGCCGATGACATGGTGCACGTGGCCTTGGTAAACGACCGGCTTGAGCTGGCGCTATATTGGAAATTTAAGCGGAGCGAGATACCCATTGTCAATCAATGGCAACACTTCCATAGAGGTACGTATGTTACGGGCATTGAACCGGGTAATGCCTCCATGTTGGGACGAGCTTGGAACCGCAAACACGGCTATCTACAGCAGATCGAGCCAGGTGAAGTGCGAACGTTTAACATGGAAATTGGCATTCTCGACGGCGCGCCCGAGATTCGCGCTTTTGAACAACAGATTAAAGAAGGACTCAAGCGCAAGAGTAGAAAGTCTTCGAGCCGGCGATAGTTCCCATATCAGCTCAGGCGCCGAGTCCGCTTTCATACAGTCCAACAATGCGTTCGGTTACGAGAGATTCTAAGTAGCGCTCTCGTACGCGAAGCTGGCCCGCTTGGGCCAGCTTCATTCGCAACCCATCGTCTGCCAGCACGCGATCTATGACCGCAACAAATCCCTCAACGTCTTTTAGCGGAAAGAGCAGCCCCGTTTCTCCGTCTACTATGACCTCGCGGCAGCCGCGAATATCCGTGGCCGCCGCTGCAATTCCCATCGCACCAGCCTCTAGAAGACAGCGCGGCAGCCCCTCGCGATACGAAGGCAAAACGCACAAATCCATGCCCAGATAGAGTTCGGGCATATCCAGCCGATCCTCTAGCAGCACGCAGCGATCTTCCACCCCGTAATGACGAGCCATTGCGGCTGCGTCAATTGCATCCGACTGCTCTTGCCGCTCTGGGATGCCAACCAAGAGAAATTGAGCGCGGCCGTTACGCTCTGCCACGCGCGCAGCCATCTCAAAAAACTCCACGCAGCCCTTCTCGCGCACCAGGCGCGTCACCATGCCGACAACGAGCGCATCCTCACCAAAGCCCAACGCTTCGCGGGTCTGTCTGCGCGCGTGCGGATAGTCTGCTGGATTAAAACGGCGCTCGTCAACGCCGTTGCCTATCCAGTGTAGCCGATCCGGTTTCTTGAATCGAGCCTTTACCGCGTAGTCGTAGTCGGCTTCACTCTGAAACAGCAGATGGTCGCTCCAATGGGCACACCAGCGCTCTGCCGCCACGGCCGCCGTGCGGTGAAGACCCTGACTATTCTCGTTAAACAGGAAACCGTGCACGGTGTGCACGACGAGCGGCACGTTGGCCCACTGCGCCGTAAAGGGCCCGAGCAGCGTTCCCTTCGGGTTGTGTGAATGCATGATATCAAACGAGCCCGCGCGCAGGACGTTCCGCAGGGCCCACACGCAGCGCATGTCTGTCCAGGGAGCAATCTCACGCGTAAAGGGAATAGACTGGACCTCAAGATTACAGTCTCGCAGGCGCTCTACGTAGCCGCGGTCACCACATACAACGACAACTTCGATACCGCGCTCCTGCAGTCGCATCAAGCGAGCCCGCATCAAATAGGCAACACGATCAGTGGGAAATACGTGGGCTACGCGCATGCGATCGTGTCTCTGCCTGCCCGCTCCGTATTAGACGATCGCTCCCAGCGTCTATGCCGCTCGGCAACGACAAACGGGATGGAGTGCCTGTTATATAGCCACATTGTTTTTCGGCTGACCGCTGAGGAAAGCCAGCACGTTGTCGACGGCTCCGCCGTTGAGCAGGTCAACTCCCTCCGGGGTCTGATCAGCAGCGTGCGGTGTCAACACAACCTGCTCACATTCGAGAATAGGATGGTCAGCAGGCAGAGGTTCCTGCGGAAATACGTCTAGACCTGCTCCCCCCAAATGACCCGAATTCAAACTAGCGCACAGGGCATCGATGTCGAGCACATCACCGCGGGCACCGTTGAGTAAGAGCGCCCCCTCTTTCATAGCGGCTAACTCGTCGGCGCCGATCAGATGATATGAGTCTGGCGTGAGTTTGACGTGCAAACTCACGACGTCCGCCTTGGCGAGCAGCTCTTCCAGCTCGACAAAGCACACACTCAATTCGCTCGCGCGCTCGGACGACGGATTAAAAGTCCATGCGATCACCTCCATCCCCAGAGCACGCCCCAAACGGGCAACTTCGGCACCGATTGCTCCCGTTCCAACCACGCCGAGAACCTTGCCCTGTAACATGACGTTCATCCGGCGCGTCCAACGACCCGACTTGAGCTCATCGGACTGAAAGTGGGCCCGCTTGGCCAGAGCAAACATGAGGCCCACCATGTGTTCAGCAACCACCGGCGCCGTACGCCCAGGCTGATTAGACACGACAATGCCCTGCTCTTTAGCCACCTCCAGATCGATCATATCGGTGCCAATAGAGCAGGTCGTTATCATCTTTAGGTTGGGCAGCGAACGCAGTTCTTCGCGCCAGGTGACCACGCCGCGTGAGTTAATTATGATCTGCGCGTCGCGCACGCGCTCTATTTTTTCTGCGCTATCTGCTGGCGTAGTATCGTGTATTACGACCTCTCCATGTGCACGCAGCCGATCGAGGTGGGGCGATCCGGCAATCTGCACTGGATCATCGCCGGGCACTACTATTTGAACACGTTCAGACATATTTTCTCCCCGCATTGCTGTTTATATGGCTTTTTCATACCTTGGCACCTAACAATATAGGCAAGTCACATCGCCTCCTCCAGAAGATACTTCACTGTCTGAACAGACAAGAATTCAGCTCGGATCAGCCCGAGCAGAACTGCTGGCAGAGCTACGGTAGACCATCTTATAAACAGGTCCATGTAACGCTAACTTAGGTGTATGATTACTGATGCAGATCCTAATCAATACCATTCTTATCGAACCCAATCGATGGGGGCCAGACAAAACGCCGCATCGCCCCCTGTCCGAACACTTACCCGCCTTTCAGCGCGCAGGTTTCCAAGCGCTGGAAATATGGCAGTATCACGTTTCGACGCTCGACGCTCGCGGACTGGCCAACCTGTCGACGTATCTGAATGCGTGTGCACTGAGACCGATCGCTTTGGGAGCCTACCCCTTTCTGCATTTAGACGGTCCGGAAGGCGACGAAGCCATGGTACGATTAGGGCGCACCGTTGCTTATGCCTCGCACCTAAAATCAGAGATTTTTAAGATCTTTCCCGGTCGCGTAGCCAGCCAACAGCTTGACGCTGCCGCGCGAGCTCGTTCGATCGAGCACCTACGGCAGCTGGCACAACAGCTAGCGGAGCGGTCTATGCATCTAACTTTGGAGACGCACAGCAACACACTCTGCGATACGCAGCAGAGCACGCTACAGCTCTTCGACGAACTGGACACCTGCGATAACATCGGCATTTGTTTTCAGCCCTACACCGAGCAGGATACAGATGCGGCGATACAAATGTACGATATCCTCCGTCCACACATACGTCACGTGCATTTACAGAATCGACGACGCGTCGATGGCTCAATCACACGACTCGAGGAGGGTGATTGGCTCGACTATCGACGCCTTCTGCCGCATATCCGAGACAGCGGTTTTGACGGTCCTCTCAGCCTTGAATTTACTACAGATATGGCAACGCCCGACAGCCCAAATATCGATTCTAGCCATGCGCTAGAAAACGCATCACGCGATCGCGATTTCACGTTAGAAATGTGGTCTGCCTAGCTGAAATCGACGCTGAAGAGGACGGAAAAATCCGCAAAACTACGAATG
Source organism: uncultured bacterium (assembly GCA_964011675.1). Classification (GTDB taxonomy): domain Bacteria; phylum Latescibacterota; class UBA2968; order UBA8231; family UBA8231. The sequence continues at coordinate 10,141 of CAXGPR010000081.1, read as the reverse complement.
ACTTATATTGACTTATCTATATGTTTATGTTATAGTTTACATATCATAATTTTATTCGTTCTATTCTATCTATATCCTCTTCTATGACTTCCAAAAAAAGCGTGCTCTCACCAAAGATTGATCTGGATAATCCCAAACTGTATATCAACCGAGAGCTCTCCTGGCTCGACTTCAACTTTCGCGTGTTGGAAGAGGCGCAAGATCCGCGTAACCCCCTGCTTGAGCGAGTCAAATTTCTTGCCATTGTTGCCAGCAACTTAGACGAATTCTTTGAGGTGCGAGTCGCGGGCGTGCTGCAGCTACACGAATCGGGCGCCGACCCAACCAGCCCCGATCGCCTAACGCCCGCCCAGCAGCTTATAAAAATCGCTCATAAGACTCAGCGCATGGTCGCCGAGCAGTATCGCTGCTGGAACGAATCTCTGCTTCCCGCGCTCGCAGACGAAGGCATTCGGTTCTGGGAAGTCCGCCATTTACAGGGAGAACATCTCGAGTTTATACAGCGCTACTGGCGCGAGGAGCTAGAGCCTATTCTGACACCCATTGTCGTCGACCCAGCGCACCCCTTTCCCAGCGTATTAAATAAGGCCTTGAGTATTGGCTCGCTGCTCCAGGTGAACGGCCGCACGCTCATGGGCGTCGTGACTGTGCCTCGCGTGCTACCGCGCCTTTTGCGCCTGCCCGATCGCGATGGCAGACAGCACTTTGTAACACTAGCCGGCGTCATGGAACTGCAAATAAACGATCTCTTTCGTGGCTGTGAAGTGATTGCCTCGGCTCCTTTCCGCGTTACACGCAACAGCGAACTATATCTAAACGAAGAAGAAGCTGATAATCTGTTGGAAGAAATAGCCGAACAGGTGAGAAACCAGCGACAGGCCGACGCCGTTCGTCTGGAGATTTCTACAACAGCCTCTGCCGACCTCGTGTACCGCCTGCAGGAGCAGTTTGAGATCGACGATACGCTGACCTACAGAACGGATGGACCAGTAAATCTGCATCGCCTCTTTTCCCTGTATGACCTGGTCCAGCGCTACGACTTAAAATACCGCTCGTTCACACCCGCCGTGCACGAATTGCCCGAAGAACCCGAACTATTCTTTGAGACTATCCGCAAAAAAGACATTTTGTTGCATCATCCCTACGAGTCGTTTTCGACCGTCATCGACTTTATCCGCATGGCCGCAAACGATCCCCAAGTACTAGCCATCAAGCAAACACTCTACCGAACGGGGGACGATTCGGCCGTAGCTCAGGCACTTATAAGCGCAGCCGAACGCGGCAAGGAAGTTACCGTACTAGTTGAGCTAAAAGCGCGTGGAGACGAGGCTGCCAATATAGAATGGGCACGCCGTCTAGAAGAAATCGGCATCCACGTCGTCTATGGCGTCATGGGCTTAAAGACCCACTGTAAGCTATCTATGCTCGTGCGCCGCGACCGCGATAGCCTGCGTCGCTACGTACACTTGGGAACGGGAAATTACAACCACCTAACTGCTCGGCTCTACACCGACCTCGGCCTGATTACGGCCCGTGAAGACCTAACGGCCGAGGCCGCCGAGGTGTTTAATATGCTGACGACGCACAATCGAGAAACGCACTTTAAAAAGCTTCTGGTCGCACCAGATGGGCTAATAAGAGGCCTGCTCCTGCGCATCGAACGCGAGATAGAACACGCGCGCGCTAAGCGCCCTGCGTCAATTATAGCTAAAATGAACGGCCTTATGGATCAAGCGATTATACAGGCGCTCTACCGTGCTTCGCAGGCCGGCGTGCAAATCGACCTAATCGTGCGCGGCATATGCTGCCTGCGAGCGGGCGTAGAAGGGGTCAGCGAACATATTCGCGTATACAGCATCATTGGACGCTTTCTCGAGCACAGTCGCGTGTTTTACTTTGCCAATGGTGGTCAAGAAGAAGTCTGGCTCGGAAGTGCAGACTGGATGAACCGCAACCTGCGCGGGCGCGTCGAAGTCGTCTTTCCAATTGAAGACGAAGAGCACAAGCGCCGCATTTATCACGACCTGATCGAATTGGCTCTGGAAGACCGCATTAAAGGCCGTCTCATGCAAAGTGACGGAACCTATATCCGTCGCACGCTCACCGAGAGCGACCCTGCCCTTGACATGCAAGAGCAGCTAATGGAACTGGTCGACAGCCCGTAAACACAGTGAGAGAACGCATGGAATCAGCCACACGCTCGGTGCGAAATTGTTTGGCACAACTTAACAACGAGAGTAGCATTGATGAGATGACGCCCCGCTTGGGTATTGTCCTTGCGGCTGGACACGGCAAGCGGATCCGCTCAGAAACGTCTAAGATGTTGCACGAGATCTGGGGGGAAGCAACGGTTTTGCGCGTGGCAAAAGCCATAAACAAGGGCCTCGATAGCCCCAATCAGATAATCGTTGTCGGCATCAAAGGGGAAGAAGTCGCTGCTGCCACGGGAAAGCGCATGGGCCGCCGCTTTGCCTATCAGGAAAATCTCGTCCTCTGCCGGCCGGCTGGCACTGGCGACGCCGTGCGCGTCGCCCTCAGCGAATTTGATGCTTCGGCAAGAGAACGCGACGTCTATATCTTTCTCGGGGATATGGGCCTACTCACCGGCGAAGTCGTATCGCAGTTTCGCCACAGCTTCGAACAGGCTAACTGCGATATGATGGTTCTTACCGGACTCTACAGCGGACCAAGCAAGGACAATTACTACGGACGCATCATACGCGTTCCCGCCGCTGATAGAAAAGGTGTCTCTTCAGGCCCAGACGAGGATCGCGTAATTGAGATCAAGGAACACAAAGATATTCTGCGCATTCCCGAAGACACGCCTTACACCGTGCAGTTCAACGGACGTTCGTACGATTTCAGCCGTAAGGAGCTACTGGAAACCCGCGAGATAAACACAGGAGTCTTCGCGTTTAAAGAGGCCGACTTACGGCGCTATATAGAGGAGGTCAACACCGACAACGCGCAGGGCGAGGTCATGCTGACTGACCTCCTGCAAATCTTCAATCACCACGGCAAAATTGTGCACGCGGCCGTCGCAGCGCGCGAGGAAGAGATACTAGCGTTTAACGTCAAAAGCGTGCTCAGCCAAATGCAGCGCATTGCGCGCCAGTGGGCCTACGATCAGCTAAAAGACACGATAACCATCACCGACGACGAAGATTTCTTTATAGCCGAAGAAGTTATTCAACACATCCTCGAAATGGATCACGACGACGCGCCGGTTGATATAACCATAGGAAAGGGCGTGCACATCGGTCCACAGGTGCGACTCAATCGCCGCGTGCACATCGGACACGGAAGCCACCTAAGCGGCCAGATCACGCTCGGAGAAGACGTGTATATCGGCAACAGCGTTGAACTGAGTACCTATCCGAACCAGCGCCTTTTAGTGGGAGACCGTGTGACCGTGTTAAATAGAAACATCATTAAAGGAAACCTACAGATAGGCGAAGATGCACGCATCGAATCCGGCGTCATCCTGACCGGCAGCGACGAACACCCCACGCGCCTTGGTCGCCGCGTCACGATCAAGGGGACGTCTTACCTATATGGGTGCCAAGTCGACGACGAAGTCTTTATTGAGCACTCCGTCCTCAAATGCAAACGCATAGAGCTGGTTCGTCGCCGCAACGGGCGCATCCAGCCAATACGCTACGTCCTGCCTCCGCCAGAAGGTTTAGACTCCCTAAGCGACTTATAAAGCAGCAAACCCCGCTACCCACTTGGGCACCAAGGGTTTTTGATTTTGTAGGACCGACATCTACCCCCGCTGCAAACCGAGCTGCTGCAGGAGGTCTTTGCGCACTTTGCACACCATGGTGTATGCCGGGTCATATACGTTACCCACGTCGTACTCAACGCACTGACCTAGCAGCTGATGGGCATTCAGCGAATCGAGCCCCCAGTCTCTCTCTAACCAGTGCAACATTTCAGTTGTAGCATGCTGCACGCACTGATCCAGCGGCCTAGCATTACCCGCGGTGAAAATATGGGTCTCATTTTCACCGCGCGGCCATTCTACACCTGCATCTTTTATCACATCTACGCTGAACGTAACGTCAAAGGGTATTTCAACGCCAGTGCCGACGATCTCTCCATCCCCCTGTACGGCATGTCCATCCCCCAAGTAGAAAAGGGCTCCGGGAGCCGATACGGGCAGGTGGACTGTCACCCCCTGCACAAAGCCACGGTAATCCATATTACCGCCAAAGGTAGACGAAGTCGCCGTAGAAATGGCCTGCCCTCTAGGCGGTGCTACCCCAAAACAGCCGACCATCGGCTGCATGAGCAGGGCCAACCCGGCCAGGCGCGTATGAGGCTTGGCCAAGCGCACGGTGCCCGCTTCAAAATCGACGTCCCAGCGGCATACGGGATCGCTGCTCTGCCTCCCATCTGAATAGTGCGAAGTGATGATGTGCATATCCTCGGGCTCGTCGACGACTGGCACGAACCCCGGGTCGAGCACATTCGGCGCAATGGTGCGTCCGGTCCAACCCCAGTCGCGATTAGGCCACAGCTTGTCGAACGTCACGACCAGCGCATCACCAGGTTCGGCGCCCTCTATATAAAACGGCCCCGTCATAGGATTTCCGCGCTCGCAAACCTGCTCTCCGCTAGCGTCGCGACCGCGCGCATCTACCGTGATCGTATTAACGGAATCTCCCGGGGCAATATGCAGGACGGGCTCGTGCCATCCAATAGACGTATAGTAACGATCGGGCGTAAAGGTGTGATGTGCCATTGTGTCTCCCTATAACTTCACTTCTCTGCCACTTCGGGCCGACTCGTATATGCCCGTAATAATCTCTACGGCATGGCGCGCACTGTCGAGAGTGATCAGCGGATCGCGCCCTTCGGCCAATGCCTCGTACATGTCTATGACGATTTGCGTATGGCCGTTAAACCCAACAGCTAGCGGATCGGACGATCCGCTGACGTCTTTATTTGCACCGTAGAGACCCAGCATCTCTTTTTCTTCAGCTCCTTCTGAATCGCTCATGAGCTTCCACCCCTCAAGCTCGCTGTGAATCTTGGATACCGAACCTTCTGTTCCATAAATCGTGACGCGCTGATCGTAGCCCGGATAGCAGCAGGTCGTCGTATAAAGCGTGCCCAGCGCGCCGTTACGAAAACGCAGCACGGCCACGCTCTGGTCTTCTGCTTCTATTTCATGTCCAAAGATTCCATACATACCAGCAACGGCTTCAACCGGCCCAGCCAACCACTGCAGCAAATCGACGGTGTGGACTCCCTGGTTCATTAGCGAACCACCGCCATCCATATCCCACGTGCCCTTCCACTCGCCATGCGTGCCTTCGTAATAACTCTGCTTTCTATACCAAGGAAGATGACCGTGCACGCCGATGAGGTTACCTAATCGACCCTCTTGAATGGCCTTGCGAATGCGGATATTAAGCGGGTCCAGACGCGCCTGAAAAATACCGGCAATCTGCACGCCGTTTTCCTTACCCGCTGCAATCAGCTGATCTACGCGCTCTGGCTGAATATCGGCCGGCTTCTCGACAATCATATGCTTACCCGCTGCGGCTGCCTGTATACCCATCTCAGTGTGCATACCCGAGGGCGTTGCAATGTTGACAACCTGGATTTCATCATCGGCGAGCAGTTCGGCAAAGTCAGTATACGCTTTGCAGCCGTACTCGCTAGCTGCGGGCTCCAAACGCTCCACATCGGTATCGCACACGGCGACCAAACGCGCTCCCGGCGCCGCATCAATAGCCTTGCAATGGTGACGGCCCATACCGAGGCCCACTACTGCAAATCCAGTTTGTTCGGTCATACTCTTTCCTTCCTTTTGTTAATACTAAAAATAGTGAGCGCGTGATTTCGCTCTGTTCAAAAATTCTATGCGATCTCCGTCTTTCAAAACCATTATATAAGCTACTTCTCTCTCATCGTCAACGTGTAACAATCGCACCCGCTCCCTGACAGCGTCCGCACGCATACAGAGATAAAAAGAAAAGGCAGTACTGAACGAATCACAGCCCGTTTGGACGCTACCTAAAGTGCTTTGTGGCGCGTCGGCTACCAGGATCAGATGCGTATGCAAGCGTGATTAATAAGAGGTCGCATCTCAGGTAGCGGCTGCCTCTATTCTGCGCTATATTCCTATGCGACAATACGTAAGCTGCAGGCAAATAGCGCATACGAGAAGGGGCTATGGATCACGATATCGGCCATCTGCTGAACAACTGGGATTTCGAACCAGACGAATTTCTCGCCCGACGCATTCAGGCCGAGGACGGGTCAGAAAAAATACAAATCCGCATCGACATGGGAATCCTTCAGCTCGAAACAGCAGGCCGTCCCGACGGCACCCTTCCTTTTGGTTATTCCTCTCTGCTCGACTACCATCTGGCGCAAGTCGAAGCAAACAAAGAAGACGAGTTCACCTTTGACGAAGACCAGTGTGAGGATCTATTTCAAGAAGCGTGGCAGTTCTACCATCGCTACCTGAGTTTATTTTACTTGGAAGACTACGCGGGCGTAGTTGAAGACACGGAACACACGCTCAACATCTTCGAACTAGTCGACGAATATTCGCCCAACGACGAGGTACGCTCGTACTTTGAGCAGTACTATCCCCACGCCATTATGATGCAAACGCGCGCACGCGCAATGATTGCACTCGAATCCGAAGACTATCCAACAGCGCTGAATGCCGTTGAAGAAGGCATAGCAAATATCGAGAGCTTTGTCGAAGAATGGGAACCGGAGATCGAAGAAGAAATACCCGAATTATCTTTTCTGCGAGAATGGCACGAAGAGCTAGAGCAAGAACGACCGCTCACCCAGCGCGAGCAGCTCGAACGCGACTTAGACGAAGCCGTTGCCGCCGAAAACTTTGAAGAAGCCGCACGCCTGCGCGACAAGATACAAACGCTGTGGCCTAGCACGCGTCACCTCTTTAGGCCGGAACGCTAAACAGCGCATCGAGGACAATCTCACAGTCCCTGATTCGTCTCTGCAAACACTATTATTCAATACCTAACACATCGCCCATAGAGTAAATACGCGCATCCGCGTCGGCAATAAAGCGCGCAGCGCGTAGCGCTCCAAGAGCAAATGCATCTCGATTAGTTGCCGTATGCCCTAGCTCAATGTATTCGCCAGGTGCCCCATAAAACACCTTGTGTACGCCCGCAATATCGCCCGCACGGATGGCGTGCATACCAATTTCCGTTTTCTCGCGTTGCCCAACAAGGCCTTCGCGGCCGTTTTTAACCACGTCTTTTAGGTCGCGACCCAACCCCGCTGCGGCCTTCTCGCCTAGCGTGATAGCCGATCCACTCGGTGCGTCAACCTTGAAATGGTGGTGCATTTCGAGAACTTCCACATCGTAGTCATCGCCCAAAATGCTAGCCGCATCCTGCACGAGTTTGAACAGCACATTCATCGCTGTACTGAAATTCGAAGCAAATACGCAGGGAAGATCCGACACCGATGCCTTAAAAAATCGCAGCTGGTCCTCGGTAAAGCCCGTTGTCCCCACGACCATCGGAACGCCCATCTCCGCACAAATAGCTGCGTCCGTCAGGGTTGCCTCCGGCGTAGTAAAAGAGATCACAACGTCGGCGGCAGCGGCGCAGGAGCGCAGTGAATCGACCACACCGATACCAAGTTCGGGTGCCCCTATAACCTGACCTATATCCGTATTAATCGACGCATGCCCTAAGTACTCAGTTCCACCGACCAGTTCCAAATCTTCAGCTTCGAGCGTCAGGTACGCCAAACGTTGTCCCATTCGGCCCGAAACGCCGCATACAGCAATTTTACTCATAGCTATGCCCTCGTTTTAATAGGCGTCGTATACAAGTGCGTCGAGCAGGCGTTTATCGGCCAAGCGCGCATCGATATCAACGCCAAAAAAAGCGCCAATTGGAGCCAGTAACGTGGGGTCGTTGGAATGGGCTTTACGGGCTGCGTTCAGCGCGACATCTATCCCCTTGCGCGTCATTTTCCCAAGCGGACGGCGCGTGGGACCAGACGGCATACCCAATACATTCATCAGCGACTTTACGGCAAGCGGGTTCCGCGCCTTGCACTCAACGCTCCCGTAGGGCGTCTCTTCCTCTGTAGTTACGCCGACGCATCCGAATATAGGAGCCATGGCAGCGGCTAATTGATCGGCTTCTTCCGTATTCCCGTCGTTAAGCAATTCCGTTAGGCGCTGAATCGGACCAGGCAAGATATTAGACATCACAGAGATAACTCCGGCTGCGCGAATGTCGGGGCTTTTCATCATCGCTACGGTCTTATCATCATCGCCGGAAAGAATAGTAAAATTGTCACCACATATACGGCGCGTTTTGGCCATATTACCTAGGTCGCCTGTCGCTTCTTTAACGGAAGAAACGTTCGGATAATGAGCGGCCAACATAGCCAGATCTTCGACGTGCATCATCGTGCCGGTTCGACCGGGAATGATATAGGGTATGACCTGTACCTGCGGGAACTCTTTGGCGACCGGCTCGACGTATTCGCGGCGAATTTCCAGCGAGGAAGGGCCATTGTAATAGGGATCGACCAATAAAACCGCATCAGCCCCTACGTGCGCAGCGTGTTCGCTACCAGCCAACGTCTCTTTGGTCGAATTGCTGCCCGTTCCGGCAATCGACAAACAGCGATCTTTCGCCAGCTTTACGGTGCGTTCAATCACCTCGTTGTGCTCTTCCCACAGCAGCGTAGGGCTTTCGCCCGTTGTGCCAACAGCTAGGACCCCCTGAATATTGCTCTCTATCTGGAATTCAATCAACCGCTCTAGCCCGTCGTAGTCGACGCTTCCATCGTTGCGCATCGGCGTAACAAGTGCAGTGTAACACCCTTTAAACATATCAACTCACTCCCTCGAGCAGTGGCCGATCTCCATCCGTCCAACGGTCACACAATTTTGCGCAGCCTATTGCCAAAATAGCGATGATTTACGACCATAAGTTCTCTTTGCGGAAGACATATTAATTAGACCCAACTTCTTTGTCAACAACGGCACAGCGTCACGTAACGCTTCCAATTCGCCCACAACAGGAGAAATTATGACCTCCGAATCAACCATGCGCTACGGTTGCAATCCCAATCAAAGAACCGCGCGCTTTTACATGCGCGAAGGCGGTCAGCTGCCGCTGGAAATTCTCAATGGAGCACCTAGCTATATCAACCTGATGGACGCGCTCAACGCTTGGCCCCTCGTGCGAGAACTCAACCAGACGCTGGGCCTGTCGGCCGCTGCTTCCTTTAAGCACGTCTCACCCGCCGGCGCCGCAGTCGCCGTTCCACTCTCCGAAGCATTGGCGGCCTCTTATTTTGTAGACGACCTCGAACTCTCTCCGCTGGCCACGGCTTACGCGCGAGCGCGCGGAGCCGACCGCTTAGCCTCTTTTGGCGACTGGGTTGCTCTGAGCGACGTAGTCGACGAGCCCACCGCTCGCATTATTAAACGAGAAGTTTCCGATGGCGTCATTGCTCCTGGCTATGAGCCGGAAGCACTCGCCCTATTAAAAGACAAAAAAGGCGGATCCTATCCTATTTTCAAGATAGATCCAGATTACAAACCTGCAGCGTTAGAGTCTCGCGAAGTCTACGGCATTACGCTGGAGCAGACGCGGAATGATTTTGTGCCCGACAGCAAATTCTTTAGTAACGTTGTTAGCAAACGCTCGGATTTATCTGCAGAAAGCAAGCGCGACCTGACGGTGGCAACAATTGCCGTCAAATACACGCAGTCTAACTCCGTCACCTTAGCACTTGATGGCCAAGTTGTCGGTAGCGGTGCTGGTCAGCAATCGCGCGTGCACTGCGTGCGCTTGGCCTGTTCAAAGGCCGACAATTGGTTTCTCCGTCAGCATCCTCGCGTGCGTGATATGCAATTCCAGCAACGCGTGCGCCGCGCCGAGCGCATCAACGCAATTGATATTTATTTACAGGAAGAAGCAACACCCGCTGAACTGACTGCTTGGGAAGCTAACTTTACGCAAGTTCCGGAGCGGCTAAGCGCCGAAGAGCAGCGCTCTTGGCTGGATCAACTGCAGAACGTAGCACTCAGTTCTGACGCCTTTTTCCCCTTCCGCGATAACATCGATCGCGCATCGCGCTCGGGAGTCGAATACGTTGTGCAAGC
>CAXGPR010000080.1:0-14743 GCA_964011675.1 uncultured bacterium | reverse complement strand
CGGCGCGATCGCCCCATCCACATCCTATCTGGCACACGGCCTTGAGGAGCCTAGCATGAACAAGCGCAGTGTCTTATACCTATGCATGCTTATCAGCACAGCGATGATCGCCTGCGGACACAGGGATTCCGTCTCTTCGAACAGCGGCTCCGAGGGAATTCACGTATCCGGCCAGGGCAGCGTAAGCACCGCACCCGATATAGCCCTAGCACAGCTCGGCGTGCAGACCTTTGCACCCGAACTCGAAGCCGCCATGACGGCCAACAGTCGGAGCATGAACACCGTCATCGGCGCACTCAAAGCACAGGGCATCGCCGATGATGATATCCAAACGGCCAACTTCAGCGTAAATCCGCAGTACGATTTTGAACGGGAAACGCGAGAGATCGTCGGCTACTGGGTCGACAATCGCGTTCGCGTAACGTTTCGCGACTTATCCGCGCTTGGCAACGCACTGCAGTCGGGCATAGATGCCGGCGCCAATACAGTATACGATTTGCGCTTTACGGTCGACGACCGCGACGCGTTGCTCAGCCAAGCGCGCACGCTGGCCGTAGCCGACGCGCGTCAACGCGCCCAAACACTGGCTGAAGCCGCTGGCGTCAAACTCGGTAAAGCGCTGAATATCCGCGAATCCAGCAGCACCTACCCCGTCTATGCCCGCGGCTCCTTTGACGAAGCGGCCGGTTCGACCATTCCCGTCGAATCGGGAGAAATTGACCTGAGCGTTTACGTCGACGTGCTTTTTGACATCCGCTAAACGTCTTCTCATTACACGCAGAGAGGCCCCCGCTGATCCTATCGTCAGCAGGGGCCTCTCCTATTTATACACACCTCACACCTTACGCACTGCGCTCAGCGTAGTCACCCCAGCCGCGCTGTGGCCCCTGCGGACGCGTGTGCTCGTAGCGTTGGCGTATCTGGTCAAAGAGCGCCGGATCACGCACCGTGCGCTCCGGTGCGCTTGGGCTCTGCACGACAAAGTCGGCTTCCGGAGGATAGCAAGCGATCTCGTGCGTAGGCCTTTCCCGCGTAAAATCCTCCGGCATCTCGCCCACGTTGTTAGGCACGCCGGCGTTCTGATAGCGCAGGTCAAGGCTCCAGCGCACGACGTCACTCGTATTCGGAGTCGAACAGTGCGGCGTGCAATTGCCCATAAACAATACACCTCCAAGCGGCACAGGCACCGTCACCGGCTGCCCCGTCGGCGGCAAATCTTCATCAGCAATAGCCAGATAACCGTTGGGACCGTTAGTCCAGTGGCGGTACACACCTCTCTTGTGCGCACACGGCAGGACCTGCAGGCACCCGTTTTCAGGCGTCGCATCCACTAGCGGCATCCACACAGTCACAATCAAATCGCGATCACAATGCTGCTCAAAGTAGCCTGAATCCTGATGCCAAGGCACCACACCACTGTCCATAAAAGGCACTTTAGGCCGAATTCGGTATACGGAAGATCCTACGATCTCCGGTCCGACAAAACCCTCGATATAGGCCAATAGTTTGCGATGCGTGATTACGTGAAAAAGCTCGGCGCCGCTGTAACCACCGCCGCCCTTGCCCGTCAGCGGCTGCATGATCTCCGGACACTCGTTCCAAACGCGCGTCAAGCGGGACTCAAAAGACTCTTCGTCGTAGAGTCGACTCAGCTTACCCTCACGGACTAGCTGCTGAGCTTTCGCATCGATTACGCCCGTCAGTTCGTCACGCAATGGCGTTAAATCGTCGCGATCAAATACGTCTGGCACCATCAAATAACCTTCAGACTGAAAAAAGTTTATTTGTTCGCTAGACAATGCTTTCATGCTTTCAGCTCCGCTATTTTGCCTTTTATAACTCACCAAACAAGGAAACAATATAATGTGTGTATGCATATGCTACCAAACTACATCTCTCTATATACGTGATAGAATAAATATGACACATTAGCATAGACATCTTATATTAGCCCCGTCTCGTAACAAAGGAGGCTCTATGCACCTGAGCTGGATTGATTACGCTATTTTGATTGTCTACGTTGGCGGCACAATTGTCGCCGGAACTTTGGCCCGTGGTGCGATTAAAGGCATCTCCGACTTTCTCGTCGCTGGCCGTGGACTCAAGACTCATATGGCCGTCGCCACTATGGTTTCGACAGGCCTCGGCTTGGTCACCGTAATGTATATGGCCGAAGAAGGCTTCAAGTACGGCTTTGTACCGTTTATCTTCGGCATAATGGCTTTAATCACCTCGCTCATTATAGGCCGCACCGGCTTTATAGTCAGCCGCCTGCGCCACCTGCAGGTGATGACCGTGCCGGAGTTCTACGAGCTTAAATACACGCGAGGCGTGCGACTTTTGGGGGGTGTAATCCTTACCTTAGCCGGCACCCTCAATATGGGACTATTCCCCATTCTTGGCAGCAAATTTGTCGTCGGTTTCACCGGCCTTGATAAAGAATACGTTAACTACGTTATGGTGGCGATGTTGGTGATCGTCGTATTCTACACACTAATGGGCGGTATGGTATCTGTCGTGCTAACTGACTTTGCCCAATTCGTGCTACTAGCTGCCGGATTTTTATTCGGTACATACATAATACTGAACCACCCACAGTTGGGCTGGGACAACATGGTCCAGGCAGTGCAGACGCACCACGGCGATATAGGCTTTGATCCCATTGCCAATCCTGGCTACGGTATATCAATGATACTGTTTCTGTTCTGCGTCGGCTTAGTCGGCGTGGTCTGGCAACCAGAGATGATGCGACCCCTGAGTGCCGAAAGCCCCAAAGTCGCTCGGCGTGTGTTCTGGATATCCTCTGCCACCGTGATGGGGCGAGCGATGGTCCCGATGTTCTGGGGCATCGCGGCAATGACGTATTTCGCGACCTCTAACCCCGACCTCCATCCCCACTACGCGATGCCGCAAATGCTCGGTGAGATCCTGCCCGTTGGCATCGCCGGCCTGATGATGGCGGGAATGTTCGCCGCCTTTATGTCGACGCACGACAGCTACCTGCTAGCTTGGAGCGGCGTTATCGTCCGCGATGTAGTCTCACCGATTAAAGCCATGCTCGCTAAATCAGGCGGCGAACGAGCAGAAGACGGCACATGGGGCGGGCTTTCTAGTGAAAGGGAGATCTACTGGGTGCGCGCCATCGTCGTTATACTCGCTACCTTTCTCGCTATTTTCGGTGCACTTTACCAGCTACCAGAAACGGCTTTCCGATTTATGTATGTTACCGGTAGCATCTACTTCTCCGGATGCGTGGGTACCATTGCCTTAGGACTCTACTGGAAGAAAGCCAATACGCCAGGTGCCTACTGCGCGCTGATTCTCGGCGCCCTCGTACCAATTAACTTTCTCATCATGACCGAGAACCAGGAACTGGTGCCAGATTTTTTACTACCCTTGGTCGAAAACAGCAATCTCGTCGGATTAACCAGCCTAATTGTGGGTGGGCTGGCAATGTTTATCGTCGCCTCGCTCACTCAGAAATCGCATCCACCACGCCCCCTCGATTTTGGTGATATGGAGTAATCGCATGGACGTCGAAACTTGGAAAGTAGTTTGGAAGTTGGTATTTGTCGCCTCGAGTATTGCATTTTACGCCGTGGTCATCGCCGTGGGCATCAAAGGCTTTGGCGACGTGGCTCAGATGCTGCGGAATATGGCCGCCGGACGCGGTGCAAACGAGTCGGCGCCCGATTCCAACGAGACATAATATTCAACTCGGGCGCGACCGCTGCTAGGGTATGGTATTTCGGGGCTTAACAGCATAAACACCGTCTTATTTACAAAAAAGGGGGCGGACTTTTCTACTAAGTCCGCCCCCTTTGCATTTTTTTGATGCTACCTCACAGGTTGCTAAAAGCTATCGTGTGAACAACCCCTTCTCCCTGTGTAATTTGGTAACGCTGGCCAGTAGTTACGTCTTCAATTGATTCCTGCGTCCCATCTGGCCAGCGAATCTCTACCCGCTCAACTTGTTCAGCTTGGCCAACGCCAAAAGTTAATTCAAGAGGACTGTGACTCAAATACGAAGACCCAGTGCGAACCATTTGAGTCTGCGTTCGCTCTCCACTAGTAACAGAGACGAGCGCACCGATAGCACGCTTGTTTCCACCCTCACCACGTAACTTGATCGCTATGGCTTTTCCGGTAGGACCATCATTACGCAGCAAATACGCACGCCCACCATTAGTAGTCATTAGTACATCGAGATCTCCATCACCATCTACGTCTCCAGCGGACAACCCTCGCGCTACGATTTCTTCAAGAAAAAACGGACCCGAATCTTCTGATATATCGACCATGCGCCCTGAACCACTGTTCCAAAAAAGCTGCGATGTCTGCTGATAGGTAATCTCTTTTTGTACTGAATTGATTTCCGGTTCTATGTGACCATTGGCCAAAATTAGATCTTGGTAGCCATCAAAATCCACGTCAAGAAAGCGCAAGCCAAACGTTAAGGTAGGCAATGTTGACTGCACAAGCTTGGCTTTCCCTGCCGCATCGACAAATACCTCTCCAGTCTGTCGGTACAGCGACAAAGCCTCGCGGCTAAAGTTGCCAATGGCAATGCTTTGCACACCATCGTTTTCGACAGAAGTAATATCGACTCCCATGCCAGCGCGTGCACGACCCGTATCGTCGTAGCCTATCCCTGCCATCAAACCGCGCTCAGCAAAGCGCCCATCGCCTAAATTTTGCAAAAGAAAATTCGGCTGTGTATCGTTCGTAACAACCAAATCAATTAGCCCATTACCCTCGAAATCTGTCATTGCCACGCCCATTGATTTGCCATCGGGCAACAGTAGACCCGCTTCCTTCGTAATTTCAACGAAAGTTCCATCACCTTGATTGCGATATAGACGTGGCGTAGAACCCGGATATTGCTGCGGCGTAGCGTAGGATTTATTATTGCCGTCAAGCGACGTATAGATATCTGTTTCAATCGACCAGCGAATGTAATTCGTGACCAACAAATCCAGCCAGCCATCCCCATCAACGTCAAACCACAACGCACTTGTAGACCACTCATCATTGGATCGACCCTGATCATCCAACCAACGCTCACCTAAAACTCCAGCTTGCTTCGCTACATCGACAAAACGTCCAGCATCATTACGTAACAGCACGTTAGGTCCCAGTGCCGTCACAAAAATATCGAGGTCACCATCTGCATCGTAATCGGCAACGTTAGCGCCCATGCCATACACGTTTATATCCAAACCAGCGCGTTCCGTCACGTCCGTAAAATCTGCCTTGCCCCCATTTTCGTAAAGACGAGTTCGTGTATTACCCTTTCCATTCCAGCTTTGCCCGTTGACTAGGAGCACATCTAAGTCACCATCTTCATCGTAATCAAATAAAGCGCATCCGCTGCCCATTGTTTCGGGCATCCATTTATCTCCAACAGCTCCATTTTCGTGTAAAAAGTCGATTCCGCTTTGATCTGTTATATCGGTAAAACTTAGCTGAGGTGCTTCTACTGAACTGCGTCCACTGGCATAACTGGCCTCTTCAGGTTGCGCGTATGTTGTATCAGGTACTTCACTTTCCTCAGTTTCTTCAGCGCAAGCACTAAATAAAACCACGACGCAAAGCACACGAAAAGTAATACCTCGCACAGACATTTTCTTACGCGTCTCCCTCTACCGATTTTTCGATTAGAAGGCCGTGAGTAGGTAAATTTTTCTTTTTACCTCTTTCATGCTCTTGTGGATAAGCATGGGTACGCAGCATTTCTTTGTGGTCATGTTTATGATCGTGGTCTTCATCTGAACGGTAGCCATCCAATGGATGAATATGAATTCGAAGAGCCTCTCTATTGTCATGTTCGTTTTCTAAACGATACTGACGCGTCACCTCTTGAGCAGATTCGTCGACCTGATAGTATTGATATGCTTCTTCAGCGACAGCAGCTTCCTCCATCCTACCCAGCGCACGTAAGGCAAGCATCCGGTGATAGTGAGCTACACGGTCTTCCTGATCAATCTCCAAAACCTGAGAAAGAGCCGAGAGCGCCTCTTCATATGCACCATCTAGATAAAGCACGCGTCCTAGATTACGCCAAGCTGCCCTATCTCCCGGAAAATCTTGCAAGACACGCCTATATGCTTGCGCGGCATTCTCATAGCGGCCATCTTGCTGTAGAACAACACCCCACACCCATGCAGTCTGCGCGTCTCCTTTTTTAATCTCTTCACAAGCTTCCAAATGCTCATATGCTTGTTCCAAATTACCATCGCGCAACGCTGTACGCGCGAGGTTACGCTGGCCGTCCAAACGCTCGGGTACTAATTCAGCGACACGGCCAAAGGCGCTGGCAGCACCCTGCGTGTCATCCTGTAACAAAAGGCCAATTCCATAGTCATTGAAGCGTATCCAATCACTCGCACTTGGTTTACGTACATCAAAAATTTGCTCTTCCACAGACAGCTCTACTTCACTACGAGCAATTTCTGTCACAGGCAAATCAGGCACGTCATCAAAGGCCTTAAAACCTTTTCTGTTAGTGTAAAAAGAAAACTCTGTGTAATGTCGGTCAAATTTACGCCACAGCAAACGTGCGCGAACCGTGACCTTCTTCCCATCATATTCGTCCGGGATACGCACCCCATAATGAGCTACATCAGCCGTTCCCGGTCCAATTACACGTACATATACAGCTGTGACGATGTCTTGCGCATTCCGCCGATGCACCGCCTCACCATTTTTGTCTACCATAAGCGCTTTATAGAAATGCGCAGCCGGATCGACGTGACCATCCTCTCTGACAGCGCCATTAATAGACATGACCTGTCCATCTTCATCAAGCAAGGTAAACTCTAGCCACCCCTCATTTGAATCGTTGGTGCCTCCGGGAAACGTGTGACCAACGCCCTTGTTACGCACCACGACATCAAATTCGTAATCAACATCGCGTTGTAAGACAGGACGGCTGATATCGAGAGCATAAGTACGCTCACTTTCGCCTTGACGCATAGCAAAAACGTCGACACGTAACTTCTCATCTTGTAAAAACTTTTCGATGCGCTCAATAGTTTCGGTATCACCACGAATAAAGGGTAACGCCGTGTTCACAGCTAGAAAGCGATGTGACTTGACAAACCCGTTACGTGCCGACACGTCGCCCTCAACTGCCATCTCTAATGGCATGTGACAATCCTGACAAGAGCGTTTAGCACCAGGCAGATAAAATGTGCGGGAAGCATTAAGCGATACACCACTGTCTTCCCAATTGTCAAATTCGTTTTGCCCACGTAGCCATTTATAGTCGTTGACGCGAGAATCGAGGCTAACTTTGTGGCAAGTCGAGCAATAGTCTGACGTGCGAAAGAACGGCTTCAGCATCTGTCTCTTGTGTACGATTGGCCGCGCTTTAAGAGCTGTGTCGTGAACGAAACGCCCTAAACCCTCTTTGGCATCAGCGAAGACATAGGGATCTTCTTGTTCATCAGCAATGTTATAATTACCGTTGCCTGTCCGACCATGTATCTGATCCATTGCATGACAGGCTAAACAGGTTAATCCAGCTTGAGCTTGAGGAGAATCTCGGTCAATGTCTTCAGTCATTTTACCAGCAAGCATCAATGCAGGATCGTGGCACCCCGAACACCACTTTGACTTAATTTTACCCTCTTTGCCGCCAAGGTCTTCGTAATGAGCAATGTGAGCTGCTACCTCTGGATTGCTTGTCGTCGCATTTTTACGCATGTCATTTATGGTCGCCTCATAAAACGGATTGTTAAACGAGGAAAAGCGATGGGCCGAAGTCGCCCACTGCGCTGTAGTTGCTGCGTGACAACGTTCACACGTTTCCACGCCTATGGGCTCCTCAACCACGAAGCCGTATTTATCAATATCCTTTTCTAATGCCTCTTGACGTGATAAGTCGCCGCGAGTTATGATGCGAGAGGGGAGAAAGTCTCCGGTTGTAGTAGTCGTAGCTGCAGGGAAAAATGGGCTTTCTGCAGGCACAAAGTTAGCAGGCACGAAGTCGCTCTTAGCGTAGTCCTTTACATCACGTAGCTTAGAGCCAGGACCGGTATCTTTCCCCTCTGCAAACGCTTTCAATGCTGTTTCGGTGTATTGTTCGCTGTCATATGAGAACCCGTGCATGACTACAGCCACAAGCAGTATAGCCAATGTAGCGGTCGGCACGACGCGGTAACTGCGCAATGAGGGTTTCCACAGTGAGAACCGACGATGGTAAAGATAAAAACCGGGCACAAGAACCGCAGCTACGACGTGGCTCCAGTAAGCAATAGAATTGCCCCGATTACTGGCGGCACTCAGAATGAAAAGGCCCGTAACAGCTAAGACGAGACCCAGCGCTAACGTGACAACACCTGTGTATATGGCTCTTTTGCGGCTTTTTCTCCATACAGCGGGTAAGTGCCATATGACAAAAACTATGCAAAGTGCTACCAGCAATAAACCTACGCCCGTATGGGATAACACCATACCTTGATAAAAAGTAGGTAAAGATACTTCTGTGATCGCGAAATATTCAATGCCTTGCCACTCGGCCAATCGGTTGACCAAAAGGTACAAGGTGTCGGCTATCATGAAGATACCCAGTGCCACAATAACATACACACAGCGCTTTTGCAGTGGGCTTAAACGACTGGGCTGACGTCTGTTCATTTACTATTCGAATGAATTAGAAAAGTTTTTTTTCGTAAATTGCCGGTCTATAGAAAAAAGAATATATCGTACTTTCGACCAGTTAAAAGGCTTCGAGTTCCAACATTTTTTTAGTCGCTACTAAATACCAATTAACAATTTACGTAAAAAACTATAAAACAATTACTTAAAAAATTATAAATCGAAAAAAAACCACTTTATTTGCAATATATACGAGTTCCCTATCAAACACTCGAAAAAAATCTCATAAAAGTTTTAACCACTAACAAAGGTCTAACTAATCAGGAATTAAACTGGCGCTGCATCCATTCGACAACCACTTGGACCATTTGATCAGAGTGATCGCTGAATACGTGGTTAGCTCCATCTAAAACTACCAAATCAGCACCAAGGGCCGCACGTGCGATGATATCGCTGGTGTCTTGCAGTGGCACGACATCGTCTTGGCTGCCGTGCACCAGCAGCCAAGGCACAGCGATTTTAGCTCCTATTTCTACTACAGAATCAATCTGCGCCATGTCATCTATATACTGCTGTGAAAGAGGGCAATCTTCGTCTTCCCACATGAATCCGTTACCCGGTTGCACATCACCAAACTCACGGTCAGCAAATGCTTGTGTATGCACCATACCAGCCAATGACACTAACAGTCCAATGTGCTTATCACGGCTAGCACGAAGCACGCCCACAGCTCCTCCCATGCTGTGACCCACGTAAGCAACGCGGTAACCCTGCAACATTTCCAGTACAGAACCTAGATCTTCAACTTCCTTTGAAATAGTCGCATCAACAAATCGGCCATCCGAATCACCGTTGCCAGCAAAAGAAAAACGCAGCGCATTAATTCCAACTGAGGACAGCCCCTCCGCTAAGGCAATGACAAAAGGTCTGTCTTTATTACCGGTGACGCCGTGACCGATAACGACAATATCGCGACTGTCAGCAGAGCCCTCGTGAAAAGAGTAGTCGAGCCGCTCGCCTGCACCGTTTTCTATATTTCCAAACATAATTCTCCCTATAACTGTAAAAATTCGTAGGTTTGACGCGCCACGACGAGCTCCTCGTCCGTCATTATAACATGAATATGCACGCGACTCCCTTCGGCGTGTAAGGTTCCCTCGCCATGCACCTGTTCGTTTTTCTCCACATCCATCTGCACGCCTAAGAATTCTAAATCCCGCAGAATCAATCCGCGCACGATTGAGGAATGTTCGCCGATCCCGCCGGTGAAACTAACCGCGTCGAGACCTCCCATCTCAACAACGTAAGCACCCAGATAGTCGCGCGCCGCCGTGGCGAGCACCTCCAATGCCAGCATGCAGCGCTCGTCTCCGGCAACGGCACCCTCTTGTATATCGCGCACGTCGTTGTGGCCACACAGCCCCTGCAAACCGCTCTGTGAAGCACAGACCTCCAGCACCTCGTCAAAAGAGAGCCCCTTATTGCGCATGACTAAGTCGAGCGCGTAAGGATCGAGATCACCGATGCGGTTGTTCTGCGGCAACCCGCCCTGCGGACTCAGCCCGTGCGAAGCGCCGAGCGATACGCCGCCCTTAATCATGCACAGCGACGAAGATCCCCCCAGGTGCATATTGACGTGGCGCAGGTCGTCGCACCCCTCTAACTCAATCACTTTTTCTGCTGCATAGCGATGACTTGCCCCGTGAAAGCCATAGCGCTTAACGCCGTATTCCTCATACCATTCATAGGGCACAGCATACAGTTGACGGCGCAGCGGTGCCGTGCCGTGAAAAGCCGTTTCAAAACAGCCAACACGGCGAGCCTGTGGCGCCACGCGCTCAAATTGACGCATGGCCGCCACGTAGGCCGGGTTGTGCGCCGGGGCAAGCGGATAAAAGTCCTCCATTCGACCAACTACGTCGTCGTCCAACTCAACGACGCCCGAAATGCTGCGCGCATGCACGGCCTTGAAGCCAACGGCCGCCAGTTCCTCAATCGACTGCAGCACGCCGCCTTGGCCGACCAGCCGCGCCAGCGCTTCGTCGATAGCCCGGGCGTGATCAGGCAGGCTACAAGCCTGTTCAATCGTATCTCCGTCGCCGATTTGATAGCGGTGCACCGAGCCTTCTCCGCCGATGCGGTCCATGCCGCCGCGCGCGAGCACGCGAGCTGACGGCATATCAAAGACCTTGTACTTAAACGACGTGCTGCCTAGATTAGAAACGAGAACCTTCATACCCAACCCCTATGGACGCGCCGGGCTGCCGTCGGGCAGACGGGTCTGCGTCCATCCGATGACCTCGTTGGTGCAGGGATATTTAGCGGCCAGTTCCTCGTCGACATCTATGCCCAATCCCGGCCCGTCGCTCGGATACATATAGCCGTTGCGGACCTCGGGCAAGCCGGGGAACATCTCGTAGACGTGCTCGGGAAAACGGCACCACTCCTGAATGCCAAAATTGGGTGCCCACAGATCCAGGTGCAGGTTGGCCGCATGTCCCACGGGCGATGTGTCTCCCGGACCGTGCCAGGCGGTGCGAATACCGTACATATTACCAAAAGCCGCGACGTTGCGCGCAGGCGTAATGCCCCCCATCTGAGAGACGTGCATGCGCAAGAAATCAATTAGACGACCCTCTACCAGTGGCGTCCACTCGCGTGGATGGTTAAACAATTCGCCCATGGCAATTGGCGTCGAGCACTGTTCGCGAATGTTGCGGAACCATTCAATATCTTCCGGAGCCAACGCGTCTTCGAGAAAAAACAGCTTAAACTCTTCCATATCTTTGGCAAAACCCACTGCTTCAATCGGCTGCAAACGCTCGTGAATATCGTGCAGCAGCTCCACTTCGAAGCCCAGTTCCTTGCGCACGTGCTCAAACATATGCAGGTGATTCATCATGTACTCTTTGCGACTGTAGTAGGCCCCTTCGGGTGCATTCTCCGGTTTGACCATCTTCTCGGCCTTGCCCCCGTAGCCACCCATCTGACAGCGGATATAGCGGTAACCCATCTCCTGAAACTGTTGGATGCTCTCCACAACTTCTTCAGGCGTGCCACCGCCGGCATGACCGTAAACGGCTGCGCCTTCGCGACACTTACCACCCAAGAGTTGGTATACCGGCATATTGGCGCGCTTGCCTTTAATATCCCACAGGGCCTGATCGACCCCGGAAATGGCATTGTTCAGCACGGGGCCGTTGCGCCAGTAGCTGTTGACCATCGACATCTGCCAAATCTCTTCAATCCGGTCGACGTCGCGACCGATTAAAAAGGGTTTGAGATGCTCTTCGATAGCCGTCTTGACAGCCATAAATCGCTGCGTAAAAGTCGCACAGCCCAAGCCGTACAGACCGTCGTCCGAGGTTATAATCTTCACGATTACCAGCTTTGAACCGGCCGGCTGCGTTAAGATAGTCTGCACGTCTTTTATAGTTACCGTTTCCGCCATTTTACATACTCCAGATGTTATGTTTTGAGTCGCACTGCCAGCGCAGTGTGGCCTACTCTATTCGTAAATCTGCACTGCGCGACCTAATAAGATGCTACGGCCGCACACTCTGATCAAATTGCCTAGCACACAGGCCGTGTGTCTGAACAGACAAGTTCAAGCTAAGACCTCTTCAGAAAACTTGTCAAGAAATCACCTCGTCGTTAGTTTGCCTCGAACTTTCAACGGACGGTTTTTATGAATTGGTGGCAAGCCCTCGTTCTCGGCGTCGTGCAGGGACTTACCGAATTTCTGCCCATCAGCAGCACGGCCCACCTGCGCATCGTGCCCCACTATCTCGGCTGGGGTGATCCGGGCATTGCGTTCTCTGCGGTCATTCAGCTAGGCACGCTCTTCGCCGTATTTATCTACTTTGCTAGCGACGTTAAAATGCTCGTTGTAGCGGCTTTTGACGGCCTGCGTCACCGAAATTTTAAGCGCAGCCCGGAAACACTGTTGGCCTTCTCTATCGCCGTAGGCACCCTGCCCATTGCCGTCATCGGCCTAAGCTTTAAGGACTTCATCGAGACAGAGGCGCGCGGGTTACACATCATAGGTAGCGCGCTGATTACGCTGGCGGTCGTGCTGATGGCAGCCGAACGCTTGGGCAAGCGCCAGTTCGATATGCAGCAGCTGAGCTTCTGGCAAATTCAGTGCATAGGCCTGTGCCAAGCACTAGCACTGATTCCCGGCTGTTCGCGCTCGGGGTCGACGATCATGGGAGGGCTCTTTGTCGGTCTAAAACGGGCAGAAGCCGCGCGTTTCTCTTTTCTATTGGGCCTCCCAGCTATTGGAGCTAGCGGACTGCTCGAATTTCTCGACCTGCTTGAGGGTGGGCTCGGCGAAGAGGGACTCATCAACATAGGCGTGGGTATATTGGCCGCCGCCGTCAGCGGCTATGCCTCCATTGGATTTTTACTCCGCTTTCTCGAGCACTATGGAACCGACGTCTTCTCGCTGTACCGCATCGGCCTCGGCAGCCTCATACTGTATGGATTTAGCACGGGGAGCACACCATGACCTATCCCAACACACTTAAGAAACGCCTGCAAAACGGCGAAATCATTTTTGGTTCGGGTCTGCCCGCCTTTACGCCGCACGTAGCGGGTTCTATCCTGAGCACAAAGCCTGATTTTTTGTGGATCGATACCGAGCACATGCCCTACGGCTCCGAAGCACTCGACTACCTGCCCGTCCTAGCGCGCATGCGCGGCGTAGCGCCGATGATTCGCGTGGCCTGGAACGATCCCGCGCTCATAAAGAAGGCCTATGATGTGGGGGCCGTTGCCGTTATGGTACCCCAGATCGACACCGCTGAACAGGCCGAGCGCGCCGTGCAGTATGCGCGCTACGCCCCCGAGGGCCAGCGCGGCATATCGCCTATGTGGACGCGCGTGGCCGGCGAGGATTGGGACACCGTCATACAGACGGCGAACGAGGAAACCCTGCTCGTCGTACAAATGGAAAGTCAAATGGCCTACGACAACCTAGACGAAATCAAGCAGGTTCCCGGCATCGACGTAATCATGGTCGGTCCCCTCGACTTATCTGCCACTGTCGGTACCCTCTGCGACACCAACTCACCGCAGGTGCAGAGCATCATGGAAGAGGTGCCTAAGCGCCTGGAAGGAACGGGATTAGTGACGGCCACCACCCTAGCGGACGTAGCAGACATACAACAAAAGGTTCGCTGGGGCTATCGCTTTCTCAACGTGGGCAGCGCTCTCAACTACGGCACGCAGGCGCTGGCCGGATACTTTGAAACGCTGCGCGTCAATCCGCGCGGCGTCCATTAGGCTCTTTGCACCCATCCCATACACCATCGGATTTTTGCCATGGGCACACTTGCCATTCCCTAGTCTGCGCGCTAGTTCCGGCACCACCGTGCGGAGCGCTCGCTGCCAGCAGCACGCGTTGGCCAACGCAACACGACGAGCAACCGTCACATCCGTGGACAAGGCCAGCTGTTCGATAGAGGTCAAGGGTATTAACGAAATTGCCCCGGTCATGCGTGTGCGCACCGCACCGCAGGGTCGCAACTATCGAATCGAGCGAACTGAGAAAACGGACGGTGGTCGCTGGAGACAGACGCTTAATGTGACGACGTTGCTGGGACGCAACCGCATTGTCTCTGTGATAGAAAAAATCGAGTGAAACTTTTGTATTATCGCACGCATGGGCTATTTATACAATACGCATCTACACACAATCGACGGAAAAGCTGCGCGTATACAGTCCGCATATAACACCAACCACGAGCACACTACAGTCCTGCTATACACCCCATTGGAAAACCTCACGCCGAGCCAATGGCTGGAAGCGGCCGATTGCCTGCACGGAAACAGGGTGCTCCTAAATACAACCCAATAAACTCAGTGACTCAGCACAGCGGGATGGGGCTCGCTCGTCTCTGATACACACGTTATCGAGCATAGTCGAAAGGTTAGTACGGTCTAGCGCGTGCTTTTACCTGCCAGAACAAACCACACAGTCTGAAACATAATCTTTAAGTCGAGCTTGAGCGTCATGTTCTCTATGTAATACAAATCGTATTCGAGCCGCTCACGAGCAATACCTACAAAATCTTTGGAGTCTAGATCAAACTCGTGCTTGGCTTGCGCCCACCCCAACAGACCAGGTTTGACGTTAAAA
>CAXGPR010000079.1:0-14888 GCA_964011675.1 uncultured bacterium | reverse complement strand
ACGGATTCAAATCGGCTTAAACTCGATGTTATACTCAATGCTTCACCTGCAGCAAAACGGCTTATCAACATAAGTTAGACTGGGCGGAGAAATATAAGTATATTCTCCGCATTAACATAGCAATCAGTCGTCAGAACATAAAATAACAAAGCACTTCGAAGGAGCATTGTTTTGCATATTCAAGAAATGCGAATTACTCCTATAGCAATTGAAGATCCCCCCCTCCTGAATGCTGCGGGTCTGCACGCTCCCTTTGCCTTACGGACAATCATAGAGATCGAAGACAACCACGGTGTAGTAGGGCTCAGCGAAATACCTGGCAGTGAGGATATAACACGTGCTCTCCATTCTGCTTCAGAACTCCTTATAGGGAAAAGTCCTTTCGAACTAAACCACATACTTCGTCAGCTTACCAAACGGTTTGGGCAAAAAGAAGAGGACAATCGAGGCCAAGCCCCCTGGGACCAACGACGCCTCGTACACATTTTTAGTGCTGTCGAAGTGGCCTGTTTAGACTTAATTGGCAAAACGATGGACAAGCCAGTAGTCGATCTCTTGGGCGGGCGCTGTAGAGACCGGGTTCCATTTTCAGCATATCTGTTTCTTAAACACGAAGGGGCTGGCGGTCCACTGGCCTTTAGCACTGATTCTACTGCATCAGGATGGGCTGCCGTCAGGCAAAAAGCAGCCCTTTCCCCCCAAGGCATCGTTGAACAAGCAGAAGCTATGTGCAAAGAGTTTGGCTTCCAGTCCATTAAGCTTAAGGGAGGTGCACTTCCCCCACAAACAGAGGTCGACTGTATTCTCGCTCTACAAGAGGCTTTTGGGACAGGCACCCCGTTGCGATTAGATCCCAATGCCATTTGGAGCTTAGAAACGGCGATTGACTACGGGAAAAAATTGGAAGGTGTCCTTGAATACTATGAAGATCCCACTCGTGGACAAGAGAATATGGCGAAGGTGAGAAAGGCCCTCTCAATACCATTGGCGACTAATATGTGCACCACCTCTTTTGACGATTTGCCTAGCAGTATTCAATTGGGATCAGAAGACATAATACTTGCTGATCACCATTACTGGGGCGGTTTGAGAGCCTCCGTAGAATTGGGCCGTATTTGCGAAACGTTTGGTCGAGGGCTGTCCATGCACTCCAATAGCCACGTTGGAATATCTTTAGCCGCCATGACGCATTTAGCTGCAGCCGTACCCAATCTAACATATGCGGTTGATACCCATTATCCCTGGCAATGTTATGACGAAGTGATCATGGGTGGGCGCCTTGAGATCGAGGAAGGTAGCCTTGCAATTCCAGAAGGGGCAGGTTTAGGAGTTGAATTAGATCAATCAGCCTTAAAGCGTTTAAATGATAACTACATACAGTGTGGATTAACGCAAAGAAATGATGAGGTAGAGATGCAAAAAGTTGAGCCGGGTTGGCGATTCCAAGCTACGCGATGGTAAATGGGACCGAGGGTAGTCCGTTTTATAAGTAGGCTATTGACATAGTCCTTTACTTTTAAACCAAGCTTCTACTTCCTCTCTGCCTACATCGGCTAACATCTCTCCCTCTATCTCCACACAAGGAGAAAGAAGTTGGCCGCTCTTTTTCACCATATCATCATATGCAGCTCGGTCTCGAGTAATGTCCTTTATTTCATAGTCGACCTCTTGCTCTTTCAGAAAAGCGATGACTCCAGGGGACCAGGGACAATAGGGATTTATAAAGGCGGTGATTTTCATACGCTATCCTTTTTTAAACGGTGGGTAATTAAAAAGTTTTAAGTTTACTTCGTTTTTTCAAAGCCGAAACGATATTTTTTAGTAAAACGCGTATACTTTCACTATAATGGCATTTTCAACACGTCGATCGACCTTACCTAAACCATTATTGGACAATGTCTTACTAATATATTACAAGGTTCTAAGTGAGGATTTTCTATGCTCAGCCGATATATAGAATATATACACAAAAATCTGTTTGAGAGGTAAATAATGGCACAATACGAAGTTGATCAGAATGAAGAAGTAGAAGATGATAGCAATGAAATACCTCTTTTACAGAAGGTGGCAATTGTCATGGTCGCTTTAGGTGAAGATACCTCAGGCGAAGTTCTTAAACATCTTGACGATTATGAAATAGAAGACATAACACAAGCAATCGCTGGATTAAAGTCTATTGCCCCCAGTCTTATAGATCACGCCTTAGAGGATTTTGAACAACACCTAATGGCGGGGGAATGGATCAGCCAAGGAGGAATTGATTTCGCTCGCTCTGCTTTGGAACGAGCTGTAGGTCCACGCAAAGCCCAAGAAATTCTAGATCGTGTTTCGAACAAAGTGTCCTCTGGGTTTTATATGCTCAAGGACGTTGCACCCGATCAAATTGCCCCGTTTATCAGCCATGAGCATCCGCAAACCATCGCTCTTATTCTTTCACAACTCGAAACAGCTCAGGCTTCCGGTATTCTCGCCTTATTGCCTGATACATTGCAGTCTGACGTAGCTTTCCGAATCGCTTCGATGGAGAGCAACGTAACCCCCAGAGCTATAAAACAAGTAGAAGAGAGTCTTGCGGCGTCCCTTCGAGATATACTTGGTGGTAACCAAGACGTAGGCGGCCCCAAGGCCGTTGCGGACATTCTTAACTTAACAGGCTCTACTGTTGAAAAGAATGTACTTGACCATATGGATGCAGAAGATGCAGAGGTGGCCGAGTCAGTACGTAACCTGATGTTTGTCTTTGAGGATATAAACAAATTAACAGACCGTGATATGCAAGCCCTCATGAAAGATCTCGATAACAAAGACCTCATAGTCGCTCTCAAATCAGCCAGCGATGAGCTCAAAGAGAAATTTCTAACCAACATGTCAGAACGCAACCGTGAGTTCATTGTCGAGGAATTAGAACTCCAGGCTCCGATGCGCCTAAGTGAGGTAGAGGAAGTGCAGATGAAGATAGTGCAACAAGTGCGACAATTAGAGGAACAGGGGCAAATTACTATCGTTCGGGGAGATGACGAGGATGCATTTGTGTAAGGATTAAAGAAAAAAGGGATTGTGAGCGCGTTCTTCACCCACGGTGGTTGCCGGACCGTGCCCGGGAAACAAAAGGACTTCTTCTCTCAAACCTAATATGTGCCGATCTACCGCATCTTGCTGTGCTTCATATGCTTTTCGCTGCCGTGTTCCCCCTAACGATCCCGCGAAAAGAGCATCCCCGACAAAGGCAACCTCTTCACCAACGAGTGATATACCTCCAGGAGTATGACCACCAGTAGCACATACAATAAAGTTTAACTTTCCGACCCCTAGGATGTCTCCCTCGGAAAGCGTTGAGTCCACAAGCGAGTTTAGTTCGCCCATCAAAGGCAGATCTTCCCGATTGATATAGACGCGAGCGCTGGTGTCACGAGTGACACTTTTCAATGCTCCAATATGGTCGTGATGACCATGAGTTAAAACAATCTGTTCTATTTGCAGATCGGCCCTCTCTGCAACGTGACGTATTTTTTCTCCGTCAAACCCTGGATCAACACACAACGCTTTACCAGAAGAATGGCACCCGACTAAATATCCGTTCACCCGAAATGAGTGCCCTAATATCATCATTTCAACGCGGGTATTCTTAAGAGGTTTACCCATTGGAAACTTCGGATAAAATTCGCCTTGCGCGCTTCCAATGAGCTTCTTGTGACTCAGCCCGAGCGCGTCTGCAATACGCACGACCAGATTCTCCTCCGGAACCCACTCATAGCGTTCAATACGGGTCCATTCTCGCTGCGTCACGTCAACGGCCCGGGAAACGGCCTCTTCAGAAAGCTCTTGTCCTCTTCTGGCCTTACCTACAATGTCACCAAACTCATCCTCGAGTCCCTTGTACAAGGTGTGCGTGTCCCTCTCTATTCTTCTAACCGAACACTCTGTATGTATAACGAGAAGCTATCTCGCCATTCTCTAATAGAGTCGTCCGGACCCGTAAGCTTAAAAACGAACAAGCCATTGGGGGCCTCTAAGATGGCACCCAACATTGTATAATTGGCCTGCGGCTCACCGCTTCCTCCCGACATAGCTCCAACTGAAAAAGTACCAGAAACATCAACCAAGTGTGCAGAAACCCCATCGACCTCTTCTTTCCAGAAGCGAGCCACATCTCGAGAGTCGCGACCGTCGGGCTGTTGAAACTGCCCCAGCCAGCGTTCCATATTGTCTTCTACCCCCCCGCCCCTACCGGGGCCAAAACGAAAAACCGCTAAACTTCCGTCCCCCGCAGCAGAGGGGAGACGGTACTGCGCCGTACGCATAGAGCTGGAAGGGGTTTCAACTAACCATCCCGCAGGAACGACCACACTTATGCCCCCTAAACTTGAACGCGCTCCATCCAGAACAGGTCTGACAACGGGTTGAGACTGTTTGCGCTCTTCCTGCAAAGGTTGAAAGCCCTTAGCTTGTAATGACTCGTCAACTCCTTCCTCACTAAAATTTTGACCACATCCTATATAGAAAAACGTTCCACTCAACGCCGCAATAAAGCCCATCTGAAATAATTTACTCATGGTTTTTCTTTGTTGCACCATTCCCTCCAGGGACCCACAACACATCGCTTTTTCCGTTGTCATTAGCATACCGTGCCAATACGAAAAGTAGGTCCGAAAGACGATTTAAATAAATACCTATGTTCTCGTTTAGATCTTCCCTCTGACTGAGCGACCAAATCCGCCGTTCTGCACGGCGACAAACTGCACGCGCCAAGTGTAAATGGCCAGCAAGTAAGCTGCCACCTGGCAGAATGAAACTTCGTAACGCTTCTAACGCTTGGTTGAATTTGTCGATTTTCTGTTCTAAATAAGCGACTTGGCCGTCCGTTACGGAGAGGCGCGATACACCCTCTACCACGCTTTCTAAGGGCCAACATAAATCCGCACCAAGATCAAACAAGT
Source organism: uncultured bacterium (assembly GCA_964011675.1). Lineage (GTDB taxonomy): Bacteria > Latescibacterota > UBA2968 > UBA8231 > UBA8231. The sequence continues at coordinate 9,951 of CAXGPR010000079.1, read as the reverse complement.
CATTTTGTATTTGCTCAAGAAGTTCCGCCAGGATTTCATCTTCCCGTGCATGGCACAGTGCAATTCCAAGGCAAGTGTTCAATTCATCCACTTCACCATAGGCATCAACCCGAATATCGGTTTTCTCCACTTCGGAATTATCACCTAGTCGAGTTTTCCCTCTATCGCCTGTTTTAGTATAAATCCTATTCAGCGTTACCATTGAACCCTTTTCTCTCTTGGAAGAGACATCTCATTCTCCACCTGTTACCTTTTGCCTGTATAGACTTTTGTTTACAACCTCTGCCATTTCAGCTGGATCACCTTGCAGCTGAGCAAATTTTACGAGCTTCCTGCTTGCCGCTACTGAGTTTCCGACAACCCACTTATAGTCCATGTAGCAGACGGACATGTTTCTCTGTTCAGAAAGCCATGTTTCCACTTGGTCGATGTGAGCGCGCATAATTTCTTCTATTTGCCCCGAATTTTTGCCAACTGGGTGTCCCCGACGACGGAGCATCTGTTCCTGGGAGAGACTGATCTCGCGCACATTTCTCCGCATGAAAACAATGCGATATTGTAAATCACTCGGCAAGTAACGCAGCAAGGGTGAGATTACTTTCACCGCTTTACCGACAGAATCATGCACCCAAGCGTTATCTGACTGAAGGCTCCCAGTTCCTGCGTATTCAAAATATCCGTTGGGATTATCCAAGTCGGCCTGCCTGATTTCATCAGAGAATACAGGCATTCCACCAGCCTGCAAGAGGCCCATTGCCAAAGAAGTACCGGAACGAGGCAAACCCGATACAACGCAAACACACCCTGCAGCCATCAGCTTTCCACTTCTCTGCGCCGGCTGAGTAGGTAGAGAAAGAAAGGACACCCTAAAAGAGAAGTGATGATGCCAATGGGAAGTTCTGCGGGTTCAATTAGCACACGCGCGAGGAGATCTGCATTTATCAGAAGTACTGCCCCTCCCAACATGGAAGCAGGTAAAAGAACGCGATGATCAGGTCCGACCCACATTCTCATGACGTGCGGTACGACCAACCCCACAAACCCAATGATACCGCTCACCGAAACCGCAGCGGCGGCAACGAACGAGGCTCCCATAAGCAACAGTCGCTTGCTGCGTTCCACGTCGAGACCCAGATAAAGAGCGTACTCTTCTCCCTGTGTCAAAATGTTTAGGTCGCGAGTCAACCACTGCATGTATAGCACGCCTACCAGAACCTGGGGCCAAGCCATGTGAACATGTTCCCAGCGCCGGGACGATAAACTGCCCATAAGCCAAAATAAGATCCGCTGGGTATCAAAAAGATCGTTTCTAACTGCGACCATCAGATAAGAAGTGATGGAAGAGGCCAGTGCTCCCAAAGCAATTCCCGAAAGCAGCACTACAGTCACAGGCATACGACCTCCCCGCAGAGAGATGCCATAGACTACCGCTGTGACTCCCAATGCCCCGAAAAAAGCTAACAGACCTATTCCACTCAACCCATAAAACCAGAAGTCTAACCCTATACCCATTGCAACAGTGGCACCTAAGCCCGCACCAGAGGAAACACCAACGATATATGGGTCTGCCATCGGATTTTGAAATAGTCCCTGCATGACCGCACCGCTCTGAGCAAGTGCCGCCCCCACGAGCACAGCCAAAATAACTCTTGGCATGCGTATGTCAAAGAGTATAACCGACAGTGAAGAATCGACATATTCATCCCCCCCCAAAAGGGTGATTACGCTACGCAGTGGTATATCTACCGGCCCAACGCACAGAGAGAAAAGTGTGCTTATGATTAGTGAAAGAATCAACGCGCTTATAATCAGCGTACCTCGAGTCATTGCTACGGTCAACTGAGTTAATCTTTCTCGTGTAACAGGTGTGCAACTGACTGTAAGGCATCAACCAACCTAGGGCCGGGTCTTAGTAACCAGTCTGCCTCTACGTAGTGAATACGTCCAGACTGGACAGCAGGAATCAGTTTCCATCCATCGGTTTCGCGCAAACGATTAACCTCGTTTAACAAATGGCCAACTCCACCAGGAACGTGCGTGGTTATGATCACATCGGGTGCCCACTGAACAACCGTTTCCAAGCTAATTTGAGGCCATGCTCCCTTAGCAAGCCGACCCATATTTTTCCCACCAGCCGTCTCGATTACATCATCAATCATTGTCTTTGCTCCAGCTGTGTATATTGGATCTCCCCAAAATCCCCACATGACTTTGGGTTTATCTGGAACGTCCTTTATCTCTCGGCGAACTAAGCGGACACGGCTCTCCAATGAATCTGCGATTGTGTTGGCGCGATTTTCTACCCCCAATAGCGCTCCTAAGCGTCGAAGGGCACTACTTACTTGATCAAGGTTTTGTATGTCAAAAGAGAATACGGGGATGCCTAATTGGCGCAAGGATCGCAGGCTTTCCATATCATTCCCTCGGATGGCTAATATCAACTCCGGCCTTACTTGAGCCACTTTTTCCAGATTGACCGTGTTAAATCCTGCCACTTTATTAATGCTGTTAGCTTCCAGGGGATAGTTACAATACTCGGTCACGCCTACGATCCGGTTCCCTACGCCCAAAGCAAAAAGCATCTCTGTGTTACTCGGTGCCAGCGATATAACGCGCATGGGAATCGAAGAAAAAGAAAAAGTCTCTCCGAGATCATCTCGGATTTCTTCAGCCCCAGTCGGCACTACGAACCATAGGCCGACCACCATAATCGCTGTTAAACTTCCCCCAAACCATCCAGTCATCGTTTTACCTTAGATGTGGTGTTCATCATATGAGACCGAGGCATAATTCGCAGAACCCCTTCAGCCCCTTTTTCTACCCGTATCTCAACTCCGTATACTGAGCTCAGCAAATCACTTTGAATCACTTCAGCAGTTGCCCCCTTCGCGCGCATTCCCCCTCTATCCATAATCCATATGTGTTGACAGTATTGCGCAGCTAAATTGAGGTCATGCATTGAGCAAAGCAAAGCCAATCCCTCTTGCCGGTTCAAACGGTATAAAAGGTCAAAAATTTCTATTTGGTGGTTAATGTCGAGGTGATTACTGGGCTCATCGAGCAGCAATACGCGCGGAGTCTGGGCAAGAGCCCTAGCGATTATGACGCGTTGCCTCTCTCCGCCAGACAATTCCCCAATTGGACGTTCTGCTAGCGCGTCTACGCCAGCCAGATAAAGAGCCCTATCAACGGCATCCCAATCACTTGGCAGCAAACCACGTAGCGCCCTTAAAAAGGGATACCGACCCATCGCCACTAGATCGCGTACAGTAAAATTGAAGACGGGTACACTCACCTGGGGGACCACTCCGACAAACTGCGCGACATCGCGGCGAGTGAGGCTTTCTGAAGCCTTCTCTCGGTACAACACTTTTCCTTCCCACAGCTTCATTGCACCCGCTATACATCGAATTAACGTGCTCTTACCGCTTCCGTTTGGACCAATAAGACCAATAAAGTCCCCAGAATTAAGCGTAACATCTACTGCGCAAAAAACTGCGTTACCTTTGGTATAACCCGCTGTCGCACCGCGTAATTCTATCAATTTTTCCATAAAAAAACCGACCTCTTGCGAGATCGGTGATCAATCATAAACCCATACGAAACCACGAGCTCCCGCGCGAATTTTTTTTGGGCAATTGGATGGCACAGGCAGGCCTCCGGACTCACAAACGTTGGACAATCGTTTACAGTGGCTGGGCCGCGGCGACTTCACACCATCTTCACTTTACTCCGATTAACATCGGCATCTGTGCTTATTTGAAACCCCATAGCCCAATATAGACGGAACCAAAGGAGGGGTCAATCTCTGCTTTTGGAACGGTTTAGATAGAGTCCGTAAGAAAAAAATAAAAGTATAAACAGGATCAAACCGACTACGTAACCACGGTTGTTTTCTTTCTCTTTGACAGCTAGTATACCTTTGTACCGGTCATAGCGTTCGCTAGGAGCCAATTTTTCAGCCATCTTCAACGCCGCAATTGCTTCTTTAATTCGGTCTTCACGAACCAAGATGTTTATGTAGTTATAATGCGCTTCTACTAAGCCCGAACTCATCCTCCGTGCAATATCAAACTGTTTTTCCGCAGCCTGGTTCTTCTCGAGCTTTTGCAAACACGTACCTAGCCCATTGCGTGCCATAGCCCCATAAAGTTTGGCATCAGAACCCATTGCAGAAGCCGACTTGGCGGCTTTTATAAAATAGTTTTGAGCATTAGTATAATTTCCTTGTCCGTGGTATATCAAAGCCGTGTTGTATAAGGGCGCGTAAAGGGTAGGATCTAATCGAATCGCTTCAGTATAGTAGGCTAAGGCCCGTTTTGTGTCTCGATCAACTCCATCACCCACTTGGTGGGCATAGCCCTGTTCAAAGAGGTATGCCGCCGTATCCTGACCTTTGACCGCGACGGCACAGGTCATTAAGATGGCTAGCGTAAGTGAACATGTTCTCATATGTATCCACCTCTTCTCATCTACCAAGCTCGGTCCATCTCGCAAGCCACTGCCATAGCCATTTCGGCGCCGTTATGATGCACAAAGGAAAAAAACATTCATCTTGCAGCAATCAGAGCGGCCATTAAACAAGAAGCAATTAAAGCCCCTCCGAGATACCACCACAACAACTGAAGGAATCGTTGGTTACCTGAGGCAGAACGGCGCATGCGACAGCCTCGCTTTAGTCGTCCCCCTCGACGGAGCAACAGAGGGCTTGACCGAGCTAACACGACTGCATCACGCTGTATAAAGGCCCCAACCTCATTTCGCATGCGTTGGATCTGACCAGGTTCATCAACTTCGCTATAGTCGGCTAAATGGGAAAGAGGCACCCATTGAATAGAATCAATTTCAGGCGCAATAGGGAATTCTATCTGAACTTTAACTCGCGCTTGATCATATCCAAGAAGTCTAACGTAGTAGCTAACTGTCTCTCGACTGTAGTCAACTAAACAGCAGCGATACTGGCAATGCCCTAAGTAAACCAGCCCTTCTTCAATCTCGCGTAGCAGAGCCATGTCACGCAGCTGACGCGCCTGGATAAGCTGGCCGCGCAGCCACCGAATTGTTGGTTCCAGCTCGGGCTTATTCACGGCACTATTGGCCGTCTTTCTTACTGGGTCCCGTGATTATTTTCCATGGATGTTGTGAAATCTCCCGAACCGACTCGGAAACTGAGTGTATGTTATCTAACGTTGAATCGATCTGAGCTTCTTTACGTGTAACCATTGAATCGACCTTTCCCAACACTCCATTTAGCTTTTCCACCGACTCGCGAAGAGCCAGTAGAGCGCCCTGCACGTCCTGGCGGCTACCGCGGACCAACGTATCAGCCTGGCTCATCACTCCGCTCATTCGCTCTATACTCACACGCATCTCACTAAGCAGTGCTTCGGTTTGGGGCGTGGTCTGTTGAACCATAACGCGACTGGCCAGTAGCAAACTATCAGTGCTGGCCGAAACGCGCTCCATTCCACCGGCAACGCGGTGAATCCCATCCCCAAGACGACCCAATCGATAACCGAGGTCTGCTTGGCGAATACTCTCTCCAGCGCCGCCTAGCTTATGGGCCATTACCTTTATGTTTTCTACTAGCTCTTTAACGCCAATATCATCTCGCCCTCGAATACGACTGCCTGGACTGAGCGCTTTTTTACCGGCCTGACTAACATTCAAGTCGATAAAGGTTTCTCCCACCAAGCCGCTACTGCGAATTTCTGCAATCACTCCCTCTGGAACCGGATATTCTTTTTCAACCTCGATAGAAATGATAAAATGGGCTTCACCAGAGGGAGGCTGAGGACGAAATTCAACTGATTTTACCTTTCCTATGGGAAAGCCTCTCAATTTAACCAGTGTTGCTTCGCTAATGTTATTGATCGAATTAAATTCGACAGAGAGATCATATTTAGGCGTGTCATCCCGCTGTAACAATAGCAGCCAAACAAAAAATAGAACCGCTCCAACGACAAAAGCACCCACTGCTGCATAGCCACTACGCCGCTCGTGAAGTAATTTACGCTCCTGCATACCCGCTCCTCATAGTGGGAGATCCACTCCCTCCCGGTCCTTTATGACCCAGGGATGAGCGTGCTCTAGCACCTCACTAGATGCACCTAAATCAATAAGTTTACATTCTTCTAACAGAAAAAATCGATCGGCCTTACACATAAACGGAGCTAAACGAGAAGCAGTAATAAGACGCAAGGCAGCATCTTTTGTTTGAGATCCACATATGATTTCAACTACTTGGTCAGAAGCGCGTTGATCGAGCCCGACCAACGCATCGTCAACCAGTAAAATTCGGGGATCCGTCACCAATGCTCGCCCAATTCCGACGCGGATACGCTCCTCGCCGTTGAGGGTTACTGGACGGATTCCTTTGCGCCGAGTGTGTGGTATCCCGACCGCATCCAGTACGTCTGAACAGCGGCTTTTTATATCGTTTCTCCCGCCATCGCCGCCGTGGTAAGCAAGCGGTAAACTGACATTGTGTTCGACATCCATATTATCAATCAACCCCCCACCTGCCATCACCATACCCATTTGCCTACGCAGTCTCAACAAAGCCTCACGACTCATTGAAAAGATAGAGGTTCCTTCGACCTGGACGTCACCCCACAAACGCAATCGGTCTGACTCCTGTAAGCCAGGAAGACCGAGTAAAAGACGCGGGAAGAAAGATTTACCACATCCAGGAGCTCCTCCAATAACAACCGTCTCCCCCTGCTGGAACGTGCAGGTAACTTGGTCTAGGTAGCGCCTACCCTCTACTTCAAGAGTAACTTCTTTAAACTTTACGACAGGCGTCATCATATCCAATAAAAAAGAGCAGAAATCAATGCGCTTGAAACAAAAACGAAAAACATAGATTGAATCACACCGGAACGGGCGACCATAGGCACTTCAAACGCTGCACGCCGAGCTCTCAGTCCGTGGTAACAAGAAAAAAGCGCTATGCCCCCACCGAATAATACACCTTTTGTGAGGCTCAAATAAAGATCCAACGTTGAAAGGGATTGAAAAATGTAGTCGACATAGAGCGAGAAGGGTATAGTAAGCCGGGTACTTGCAACAAGAAAGCCACCAATAAGAGCGACTGCATCAAAATAAACAATCATGCAAAACAAAGATATTACACACCCCAACAATCGAGGGACCACTAAGTAGTGGAAAATACTAATCCCCATGCCTTCAAGTGCTTCTACTTCCCCCGTTATGCGGTTAGTCGCCATTTGCGCAGCCATGGCTGTTCCGGACCTCGTTATGACGACCATCGCCGTGATGAGGGGACCCAACTCGCGCACAATGCTGATAACTAGAATTTGCCCAATGAGCGCATTAGCGCCAACCCCTTGAAGCTGAGGTAAAGACTGCGCTATGACAGTGAAACCTATCAGGAGAGACAACAGGCTGAGAAAAGGCATCGCCTCTAAGCCCGTGAAATAGACTTGCTGCATAGAAACCCTAAAGCTGGCAACAAATCCCTGTCGCCCTAAGAATTGCCCCAGAGCAATAACTACTTCCACAGTAAAGACGAAAAATGCCCATGCACGCGCTAGGGCACTAGTAAAACTCAACCCGATGCTGGAAAAGAAGCTTATAATCCTAGCTGCCATCGTCCCCCCAGCAAAAAATGCCGGCCTCTCGTCTCCTCACATTCGAGATGATGCCGCACGAAATTAGCAGTCCGTTTTTGCAGATAGAGTCCAATAAAAGGCATCGCGAAAAAGGGAATCACCTTACCGGGTTTTTCCACTCAGAAAGCGATGAGCACACCGATGGATAATTCGCCGTGCTGAACCGTTTTCTCTTCAACTGATTCACTAGAAATCTGGTCGAGCAGTGTATCAGAGATCTCTGAACCAGCGCTTCCTTCGATCTCTTCCCGAATCCGTTCCTCTGCTAGGTCACGCGCGTAATCCTTGAAAGAAAAAACGCGATATTGGCGAAGGTCTAAGCGCACGGCCATTTTATCGCTCAAGGCATAGCGCACCCCACCACCATAGCTCAAATAGCGATTGTTTTGCAAATCTAGCCCTCCGGAATCCCCGTCAACTCTATTGAGTGCCTGTTCAATTGCTTCTTCTTTTAACTCATCGCCAGAGGTAGGCAGTTGTGGGTCGGCTATGTCTATAGAAGTGAGAAGCATGTTGCCCAAACCAACGCTAGCAAAAGGCCGTACATTCGTTCCAGTAGGGACATTTAAGAGGAAGCGACCCTCCCAAAAAAGAGCTGTCATATTCTCATCGTCGCGAGCGGGACGAGCCAACATAAGCGATGTCTCTCCACCAATAATACGGCTCGACTTACCCCAGCGGATACCAGCCCCTAACGCGCTCTCCAAATCGGTAGTCTCGTCAAAATTCACACGGGCCAAGAAGGCGGAAATATCAGCCGAGGCACTTGAGGTGTATCCCAAACAGAAGAAAGCCGCCAAACAAATGACCAAGCGAACCATAATTAGCTCCCTGAAAATAATGGGTTTATTCTTCTTGAAGAGTACGCAAAGATGAGGCTAAATGCAACCATCCAACTGAACAGAATAGAGTTTATATAGGGGCCCTCAGACATTAGCTGATTTCAGACTCACAGCAGATTTCACACACTATTTATGCAACCGGATCACCCATTCTTTTCCCGACGGACCGCCCATTCTTTCTCAATTTTCGGCCATTCTCGCACACCTATCCACACGGCAAGTGATTCAACCACAAAACCACAGAGCAGTGCAGCAATTCCCATTGTTGCTCCACTCCATCCCGCAGTAGAAAAAACCAAAAGTGCAATAAAGATCGCTCCAACACGCGCTGGGGCGCTCGGAGCCAATGCTTTGGTACGATGCTGAACTAGCGCAACACCATTTAGGTAAGATCGGAGACATACAGCCAGAGGGAAAAATGAAAATATGATAAGAGGGAGCGCACACTGCTCTGCTAAACCTGAATTGATACCGACCCAGTTAAGCAAGATATAGTCGCGCATTGGCGTCCAAAAAAGGAGCGCCATACTAGAAAAAGAGCATAGACCACATCCTAAAGAAAAAACGCGGATTTTTCTCTCAGAACCTTCGTTGGAAAAAGCGGCAGGGATGCTACGTAATTCATTCAACCATCCATATGGAAGGTGAGCAAGCACATATACTACAGCTAAAACGGCCAAGGCTGAGACACCATCATGCTGGCGGGATACGAAGAGATTGACCAGCGGCCTACTGAATCCCTGAATGGACATAACCAAGGCCAAGGGCCAGAAAAACCCTACGATATACCCCCACCGGAGAAAGGCGGATGCCTCCCTTGGTAAGCCCGCAGACACGTAGCGTCGGTAGCCAATCAATACCACGACCAGAGCAACAATCTCAGATAAATAAACTGCAATAATGGGAAGGACTATTGGGTTTTGGCCAATCCATTCAACCTGCAATAGCACAGCTACTGCACCGATTTGGAAAGCCATTCCTAAACCCATAGCCAAACTGACAAGGTCCGTTCGGCGAGATTGAATAAGTAAGCCAGAATATAAACGGCTTAAGCCTGTAAAGATCGGCAGTGGAACAAAAGACCATAAAGCGATCTGCACCTTTTGGGCCATTTTCCGTTCTACTCCGTGCAGATCTACTAATATCCAATCCCCTAATTGCGAACCAGCCAAAGCAATAAGGGCGCACATTAAGCCACCGCTACAGAACAGTATAAATTGCTGCAAACGCATAAGACTTGGGTAATCACCAGCTAGGACTAATCCGAGTTGACGAACCTGCGCAAGCGGGCTAAGGAGAAAATCTGTAATACCCCAAGCCAAACCAAAAACCGCAAGGGTATGTGTAGCTTGTGGCAACCGAGCAATACCGCCATTGAGAAACTGGCTTCCAGTATTTAGTGCAATTTGCGTAAGAACAAGCGGAAGAAAGAAACGTAGTAGAGCCCAATACGTCACGCGCTCTACTCGTCTCCA
>CAXGPR010000078.1:0-14929 GCA_964011675.1 uncultured bacterium | reverse complement strand
TTAGGGCAGGTCTGTATGTCCCATCAAGTAGCGATCTACCTCGCGCGCGGCACCGCGTCCCTCGTTGATAGCCCATACGACCAAGCTTTGCCCTCGACGCATATCACCGGCAGCAAAAACACTCTCGACACTCGTAGTAAACTTACCGTGCTCAGCTTGAGCGTTTGAGCGTGCATCGCGCTCGACGCTAAGCTGTTCCAAGACCGTATCTTCTGGACCGCGAAAGCCCATCGCCAATAGGACCAAATCAGCCGGCCACACTTTTTCCGTTCCTTCAATGGGCTTCGGCATAAAACGTCCATTTTCGTCTTTATCCCACTTAATATTTACCGTATGTAATTCTCTAACATTACCATCTTCATCACCTACAAACTTTTGCGTCATAATAAGATAAGTACGTGGATCATCGCCGAAGCGAGCCGCTGCTTCTTCCTGCCCATAATCGACTTTGTAAACATTGGGCCACTGCGGCCAAGGATTGTCCGCGGTGCGTTCTTTGGGTAAACGCGGCATAATCTCAAACTGAGATAACGTTTCACAACCGTGACGTAATGAGGTCCCGCAACAATCAGTCCCAGTATCACCGCCACCAATAACGATAACGTTTTTACCCATAGCCGAAATGTAGTTACCGTCTACAAGATCTGAGTCGAGCAGACTTTTGGTGTTGGTGCGCAAAAAATCCATTGCAAAATGAATACCCTTCAGATTGCGCCCTTCAATAGGCAAGTCATTAGGCTTAGTTGCCCCCCCACAAAGCACAACAGCATCATAATCGTCAACCAATTTTTGTGCTGATATATCTTTACCGATTTCTGTATTGGTCACAAAATTTACACCCTCAGACGATAGTAGATCGACGCGACGCTGAACAACCTCTCTTTTATCCAGCTTCATATTGGGAATACCATACATGAGCAAACCGCCAATGCGATCGGCGCGTTCATACACAGTAACTTTGTGGCCAACACTGTTAAGTTGGGCAGCACAAGCTAAACCCGCTGGCCCAGACCCAACAACGGCCACGCTTTTATCAGTCCGTTTTAATGGCGGCGATGGTTGCACCCAGCCTTGATCGAAGCCATTGTCTATTATGCTAACTTCGATATTCTTTATGGTCACCGGTGGATTATTAATACCCAATACGCAGGACCCTTCGCAAGGGGCCGGACAGACGCGACCGGTAAACTCGGGAAAGTTATTAGTCTTATGCAAGCGCTCTAAAGCTTCACGCCAACGACCCCGATAGACCAGATCATTCCATTCAGGAATCAAATTATTAATCGGACAACCTGCGCCTTTGTCTCCCTGACTAACTACATCGCCCACATGGCAGAAAGGTATACCACAATCCATACAGCGCGCGCCCTGATCTGCCATGTCTTTTTCAGACATGTGATCATGGAACTCATCCCAGTCCCCGAGGCGCTCTAACGGCGAACGATCGCCCGGCAGTCGCCGCCTATACTCCAAGAATCCGGTAGGTTTGCCCATTAATTGCTCTCTTTTACCTCAATACATCTCATATCTAACGCGCTTCTTCAGCCATAGCCTCTCGAAAAGCAGTAAGTGCAGCCTCGTCACCTGTAAGGCCACGTTCCTCAACGCGCTTGAACGCATCAAGCATTTTTCGATAATCGCGCGGCATAACCTTAACGAATTTGCTCTCGTGATCTGACCATCTGTTAAGTACCTCAAGTCCACGTTCGCTATTGGTATATCGCACGTGGCGTTCTATCATTTCTTTTAATTCAGCAATATCTTCTTCGCCTTCAAGAGGACCCAAACCAACCATCTCGGCATTACAATAGCGATGAAAATCGCCGCTTTCATCCAGTACATAAGCAACACCACCTGACATACCAGCTGCAAAGTTACGCCCAGTAGGTCCTAAGACGACTACACGACCACCTGTCATATATTCGCAGCCATGATCTCCTACAGCCTCAACAACAGCTCTCATACCACTGTTGCGTACACAAAAACGTTCACCAGCTTTACCACATATATAGGCTTCACCAGCTGTTGCACCGTAAAATGCGACGTTTCCGGCAATAATATTCTCGCTGGGAACAAAAGTAGACTCTGGAGGGGGGTAAAGTATCAAACGAGCCCCTGACAATCCTTTGCCGAAGTAATCGTTAGCATCGCCCTCTACTTCCATTGTCATACCCAACGGAGTGAATGCAGCAAACGATTGCCCAGCCGCCCCTTGAAACTTGAGATGTATTGTGTTGTCAGGAAGACCATCAGGACCAAAACGACGTGTTATCTCACTACCAACCTGAGTCCCAACAACCCGGTTAAGATTACAAATTGGTAGTGTAGCGCTAACTTTATCACCATTTTTTAGAGCTGGCCCACATATTTTCATCAGCGTCGTCTGATCAAGCGACTCAGATAAGCCATGATCTTGGGTCTCAGTGCAATAGCGCCCAACTTCCGGTGCAACGTCTGGCTGATGAAGGATCGGCTCTAGGTTAATTCCTCTACCTTTCCAGTGATTAATGGCTTTTTTCGTCTGAAGTCGCTCAGTACGCCCGACCATCTCATCTATTGTGCGGAAGCCTAGCTGAGCCATAATCTCCCGCATATCTTGAGCGATGAATCGCAGAAAATTGACGAAATGATCTGGAGATCCCATGAACTTTTCGCGCAATGCTGGATTCTGTGTTGCCACACCTACTGGGCAAGTATCAAGATGACACACACGCATCATGATACATCCCATGGCCACCAGCCCTGTAGTCGCAAAACCAAATTCTTCCGCACCTAGCAAAGCAGCAATTATAACATCACGGCCCGTCTTAAGCTGCCCATCCGTCTCTACTACCACACGTGAGCGCAAATTATTTATCATCAACGTTTGATGCGTTTCTGCCAAACCTAACTCCCACGGCAAACCCGCATGCTTTATCGAAGTTTGTGGAGAAGCGCCTGTCCCTCCATCATGTCCGGATACCAGTATAACATCTGCTTTAGCTTTGGCTACACCAGCGGCGACCGTACCGACACCAACCTCTGAAACCAGCTTAACGTTGATCCGTGCATTGTCATTAGCATTTTTCAAGTCATGAATCAGTTGAGCTAAATCTTCTATGGAATAAATATCATGGTGGGGGGGGGGCGAAATGAGCTCTACACCCGCCGTCGAATGGCGGACTTTAGCGATCCAAGGATAAACTTTTTTACCCGGTAGTTCACCACCTTCACCAGGCTTAGCCCCTTGTGCCATTTTAATTTGTATTTCATTCGCCTGCGTTAGGTAATGGCTTGTCACACCAAAGCGGCCCGAAGCTACTTGCTTAATGGCACTATTTTTCGAGTCTCCGTTTGGCTCTGGCGTGAAACGAGCCGGATCTTCCCCACCTTCACCTGTATTGCTACGCCCACCGATCCGATTCATAGCAATTGCCAAAGCCTCATGAGCCTCTTTACTAATCGAACCGTAAGACATTGCACCACTCTTAAAGCGACGTGTAATTGCTTCAATCGGCTCGACTTCATCAAGCGGTAAGGGATCTTCGGTTATTCTGAAATCAAGCAAACTCCGCAAAGTAGCCATCCGCTCAGACTGGTCATTAATCTGCTCCGCGTACTGCTTGTAGCACTCGTAATCATTGTTACGTACTGAACGTTGCAATAAATGAATTGACTTGGGATTAAAAAGATGATGCTCTCCTTCTTTACGCCACTGATAATGTCCCCCAACGTCAAGTGTGGTGCTATCTGTCTTCATTGTAGGAAAAGCATGTGCATGACGCTCAAGTGATTCGCGCGCTATGCCTTCAATACTCATACCATTGACCTGCGTAATAGTCCAAGTGAAATACTTATCAATCACTTTCTGATCAATACCCATGGACTCAAACAATTGTGCACCACGATATGACTTGATCGTTGCCACGCCCATCTTGGCCATGACTTTGGTGACACCTTTTATTGCGCCATACACGTAACGTTCTTCAGCTTCTTCGTAGGAATACTCATCAAGCAACCCTTCACGCACCATGTCATTGAGGCTTTCGAAAGCCATATAAGGATTGATCGCCTGAGCTCCATAACCAAGCAGTAAACAAAAGTGGTGAACTTCACGAGGCTCTCCCGACTCCACAGCTAGTCCCACACACGCACGCGTTTCGTTTTTTATAAGGTGATGATGTACACCTGACACTGCTAGTAAAGATGGAATCGGAACCTTTTCTTCGTTAACACCGCGATCCGAAAGAATAATCAGATTATTGCCCTGTGAAACCGCTTCATCAACTTGACGAAACAGCTCACTCATAGATCTCTCTAAGCCCGCTTCACCCTCAGCCTTTTCAAAGAAAATTGGCAGAGTCACTGCCTTGTGACCATGAACATCTACTTCACGTAATTTCTCAAGCTCAGCGTTTTTAAGTACTGGACGATCTAACGTGATTTGGCGACAGCTTGCAGGTTCAGGCCGCAGTAAATTGCGCTCTGGACCAATCTTAGTCTCGGCTGAAGTAATTAGTTCTTCGCGCAATGGATCAAGCGGAGGATTTGTAACTTGAGCAAAATGCTGCTTAAAGTAACCAAAAAGAAGTTGCGTCTTATCAGAAAGCGCAGCCAATGCAGCATCATTTCCCATTGATCCTATAGGATCTCTTAAAGCTTGCACCATTGGCTTAAGAAACACCCTCAGATCTTCGAAGGTATAACCAAATGCCTGCTGCATTTTCAAGACTTCTTCGTGCGTACGGAGCAACGGCTTACCTTCGGTATCTGGCAAATCCTTTAAGTGAACGGTGTTTTCATTCAACCATTGTCGGTACGGATTAGCCTTAGCAATCTGATCTTTAATCTCTTCATCGCTTATGATACGTCCTTCTTGAGTATCTATCAGCAACATGCGCCCAGGCTCTAAGCGCCCTTTAGAGGCCACATTTTCGGGTGGTATATCTATGACACCGGCCTCAGAAGCCAAGACAACAGTATCGTCTTTGGTGACGTAATAACGAGAAGGACGAAAACCGTTACGATCTAAAACGCCTCCAACAACCACTCCGTCAGTAAAACCTATCGATGCAGGACCGTCCCACGGCTCCATCAAGCATGAATGATATTCATAAAAAGCGCGTTTCTCATCACTCATACCATCATGTTTTTCCCATGGCTCCGGCACCATCATCATAGCGGCATGCGGCAAGGAACGCCCGCCTAAATAAAGTAATTCCAGAACATTATCGAATTTAGCCGAATCTGATCCATCTTCTCGAGCAACAGGAAAGGTATCTTTCAGTTTAGAACCAAAAAGTTCTGACTCAAGCATCCCTTCACGAGCACGCATCCAGTTTTCGTTGCCACGTACGGTGTTAATTTCACCGTTGTGAATGACATATCGAAAAGGGTGTGCGCGTTCCCAGCTTGGAAATGTGTTAGTTGAGAAACGCGAGTGCACCAAAGCGATAGCCGATTCTAAGCGCTCATCAAGCATGTCGACGTAATAGGGACCTACCTGAGGTGAGACAAACATGCCCTTGTAAACTATAGTTCTGGATGACATGCTCGCCGCGTAATAATCAGGCGCCTTACCGCTATATCGTATGGCATTTGAAGCACGCTTGCGAATGACGTAAAGAACACGCTCAAAATCCAACGGGTCAGGACCTACTTCCGGACCTTTTCCTATAAAAATTTGACGCATCACCGGTTCGGCAGAAATAGCCGCATCGCCTAGGTCCGAATTATTGACAGGCACATCGCGCCAACCCAAGACTATTTGTTGTTCCTGTTCAACAATACGTTCAATTTCATCTTCACAATCAATACGCCGAGACTCGTCTCTCGGCATATACAACATGCCTACTCCATACTCACCGGCGTCAGGCAGAGTAAAGCGACAAACCTCAGCAAAAAACTTGTGAGGTATTTGCATCAGTATACCCGCCCCGTCGCCCGAATTGGGCTCGCAGCCACAACCGCCTCGATGCTCTAAGCGGACTAAAATTTCTAATGCCTGATGCACCAAAGCGTGCGACGGAATACCCTTTATGTTCACAATAAAACCCATGCCACAAGCGTCATGCTCGTTGCGTGGATCATAAAGACCTTGCTTAGAAGGATATCCAGAAATGCCGCTCATTCATTACCTTTCGCCATCTTAAATCGAACCACCCAGAGTCGAACACATGCAAATACACGTGTCAAAACCTTCGAAACGCCAACCGCTTGCAATGCAAAGTGAGCGCGAACCCATGGAAGGGCGCAGAGCCATGCCTGTTTGATTGGCAGAGAGAAGCTCAGGCAGGTAGTAGACGACCTGTTAAATTTTACAAACTTAAGTAGCATAATATAGGATATACATCTTTTTTGTCAATCAGCAATCCGCCATTTTTATATAATTATCTTTACAATTTCTTTACACTTTGATATATTTTGACCTGTTTTACATCTTTAACAGAAGAAAGGTGCCTTATTTAGGCCATGAGGAAATTAGACAAACAAGAACAACAGATCATGCGGTCATTAATTCGAAACCCCCGCTCATCGGATAATCGCATCAGCGCATTAACCGGCGTCCCAGTGCGTACGGTTAGTCGAAAACGCGCTCGCTTGGAGCGTGACGGTATACTGACATATTACACTGGGGTCGACACGCAGACTACAGGAACCGGACGTTTCACAACGCAACACATGCTTTTCATAAAGTTCAAGCTGGGCATTACACGTGGCCAAATTGTGCAGGAAATACGCTCAGAGCCTAACGTAGCTAACGTCTTTAGCGTACTAATACGAGATAGCTATATAGCCGAAATGGATGGCCATATTGCACTTGTAATGGTTGTCGAAGGGGAATCGGACAGCGATGTAGCGGACAACGTACAGGGCAAGATTATCCCCTCACTACAGAAAAACCACGGCGAGGACTCGATAGTAGAGCTAAGCACAATCCGCCTGCTCGAGCCCATCCGTAGGCTTCACAACTACCTCCCTATGGTCAACATGGAGGAGGGGTTTATCCGACAAAGTTGGCCGGACGACGCCATCTTTGTCGAATAGTATAACGGATAAAACGTGAGTTACAACAGCTCAATCCTCATACTCTTCCGATACCACGCGAATCCGCAGCGTAGCAAGAGCATTTCCAAAAAGAGCGCGAATATCTGCTCGCTCAACTATTGAAGCACGCGAATCAGCCGTAAAAACAAGCCAAGTCATAAACGAATCCTCACCACCCATGCCCAAACTGTCGGGCGCTGCCATTTCCACATCTACAAATGATGGCGAGATGTCTCCTCCATTAGTTACCAATTCAATTTCGCCAAAAAAATCCTCTGATGGAGGACCACCTATGCGTTCTACACGTAAGACTACTGGCAATTCGCCACTTGGACGTATCCAGTTTTCTTCAGCCTCGAGACTCAGGCGGAATTGTCCATCCTCCGTGGAACTGCTGACAATCTTATCGGGCTCAGAACAAGCCCACGCTGTCATACAGACCAACGTAGTCAATGCGATACGCGTGTGATTTTTCATCGCTCTCACTCTCCCAACACGTCTTGTACGCGGCGCACGGCTTCATTGAGCTGACGCTGTGCCACCTGATAAGGATATTTTGTTTCGTAAAAAAGCTGAGCCACTTCTCGGTCGATCAGATGATATCTGTTATTCATATCTTCTCGCGTGGGAAATAAAATCTGCACGCCGGGCCGGAAGGCCTGTAGGGTATGTTCCAAATTTTTGTTCAGAGATAACACACGTTTGAGAATCAACACCTTACGCAACCGCTCAACGTCTTCCTCATCAGACAGGACGACGGCCCACTGTTCGGCTTGGGCACGCGCGCTATAAGTGTTCAGATCCCAGAGCAGTTCGTCTTTATCACCTGTTAAAACCGTTTCTTCGACTGTGGCTAGGGGCAGGCTAAATGCCTGTCCTTTCTGCGGCTGAGGCCGTGCTTCGTAAGCAAAGACGACGGCGTTTTCGGGTGCGGCTAACGCTTTGGGCAAGAGGTCTTGTAGCGTTAAATCATCGCTAAAGCTTTGCCCACGTCGGCTGTCCTCAGGTGGAGTAAAGAAAAATACTTGATCGAGGTTTACTTCCTGATGAAAATTTAACTTACCGACAATCTCGTAAATCATGCGACGCACCAATACCTCTTCACCCGGTATACGGCCGGATAGCAACTCTGCAAACGGCGCCTGGCGCTTGAGCATAATGTTTTCCCGCGTCTGCACCTGCACCGTACGCACGAGCTCTTCTAAGACCGGACTCTGGGCGATAAACTTTAAATCCCACACATCGTCGTCGCGCACCCGATAAGCATTGCGAAATAACTTGGTGTCAAAGCGGTCGAAGAGATCCGAATCTTTGGGAATAAGATAGCTAAAGCTCGTTTCTTCTAGCGGCACAATATGCGGTGTAATCACTACGATCACCTCGCGCTGTTCTGTCTCTACGCGCTCGCGCGAAACTAATCGACCAAGCAGAGGGATACTCGATACAAGGGGCATACCGATCTTTGTCTGCTGTTGCTCGGTCGAGAGTAGACCGCCGATAATAAAGGGCGTACCATCAGCTACGCGCACGTAGGTCTCGACCAGTCGGTTGTCTACGATGGGCGAGAACTCGATACCCTGTCCTGCTCCCGCTTCTAATCGCGCTGCCGACTCCGTCGAAATAGAGCTGATAATCGTCTCAATTTGCATGGTAACTTCTGTGTTCTCGCGGTCGATACGCGGACGCAAGTTGAGCACAATACCAACGGGAAAATACTCGATGCCCTTAGCGACAGAAGACGTTGTTGCCGTTGTGCGCGCAATGGGGATTTGTCTGCCGACTTGAATCCGCGCCTGTCGGTCATTCAACACCAACACCGAAGGACTCGATAGCACCTCTGCATCGCCGCGTTCGGCCAGCGCTTCAATCGAAGCGCGAAAGTTCATGAAATCGCCAAAGCCGTCTCGAGAAAAAATAAAGGAGCCCAATCGCTTACCTGAAAAAATGGAAGATCGTTCAAACGAAGCCTGACCACTTCCCTGTGATCCACTCCACTCAACGCCGAGATCCTGCAGTTTGCTGTTGTTCACTTCGATAACAAGTGCCTCGATAACAATCTGCTGTGCCGGCACGTCGATGTCGGCCTGCAGCAGGTTTACCAACTCCTCCAGTGGTTGGGGGTCGTGACGATCATACACCAGTAGAAGGCGCTCCTCAGGCGCACCAGTCGTCGTGTTATGCAAATGGGAACCTCCCAACTGTGGTGCCCCATCTGTGCTGCTCTTACGAGACGAAGATGATTTACTACTGGCTCCGGGATCGCTTTCTAGCAGGCTCGTTTTAGATGCATTCGCTACCTTAACTATCCAAGGTAGCTTAGCGTCTCTATCCTGTACAAGTTCAAATATCTTTTCGTATTTAGACCCGCTCGACGTCTCTTCGAGTTCAATGGTGTGATATTGCAGGGCTTTGAGTAACGCCAGTGCACCGTCGGCCTCAATATGACCGAGGCGAAACATCTCGTAAGCGAGTTCGGGTTGGTCGCCGCGCTTGGGCTTATTACTTCTAAGTAACGACAGAAATTCGCGATGTATACTGGACAGGTCGGGGTTACCTAGGCGCGTTTCACCTCGATCACGATGCCCTTTTATAGCGAATTCATAGCCGCCGCTCACCCCGTCGATAATCGCCAATTCCACTACGTATTGCTCTGTACCCATGACACCGGCAACCGACCTCTGATAAAGTCGGTTTTCAATCACACCCTTACGCCCGTCTAACGCTCCGCGTTCCGACGTATAGACATAGCCAAGCGGCAGTAGAACTCGCATATCGGCCGCGTCAAGCACCTGTCGGGTCCGGCTTACGGACCGATGAGGTGAGTCGGCAAAGAGCACTTCGTCTTGGGCCCATGCACCCGTGGCGAACAGGGCTAAAGAAACGATTAGGTAGTTCATATGTCTCACCTTGTAAATTATACAGCCCATTTTACTGACTGATAGATCGCACGTCAAGCATACTAAAATAGCGGTATGTGACTATTCAACGCCAATCGTTGAAACAGGGAAATTGGTCCACACAAAAAAGCAGTAATCGGCCATGTAAACTGCCTCGCTTACACCAAAATCGCGCGTTCAGCTCTCTTTGACAGCGGCTACCAGATCAAGCACTGCCTCTTTTGCACTGCCGAAAAACATGAGCGAATTATCAGCGGCAAAAAGTGGATTGGGTATACCGGCAAAACCGGGACTCAGCGATCGCTTGACCACCACGACCGTGCGCGCCTTGTCGACGTCGAGAATGGGCATGCCGGCGATGGGGCCCGAATCCGCCTGACGCGCTAGGGGATTAATTACGTCATTGGCGCCAATCACTAGAACCACATCGGTCTGCTGGAATGAAGGATTGATCGCGTCCATTTCGACGAGCTTTTCGTAGGGCACTTCTGCCTCGGCCAACAGCACATTCATATGACCCGGCATGCGACCGGCCACCGGATGAATGGCGTACTCTACGTCTACACCTCGGGTCTCTAGTTCATTAGCCAAATCACGTACGGCATGCTGTGCCTGTGCCACGGCCATTCCATAGCCAGGCACGATCACGACGCGGCGTGCAGTATCAAATAGCATGGCAACCTCATCGGCTGAAGTCGACTTGACCTTACCGGCGTAGACCTCCTCGTCGCTACCTACATCCGTCGCGGCATCGCCGACATCCCCAAAGAACACGTTGCCCAAAGAGCGATTCATCGCCTTGCACATAATCTGGGTCAGAATCAAACCAGAAGCACCTACGAGCGAGCCTGCAATAATGAGTATATTGTTTCCAAGAACAAAGCCCGTAGCAGCCGCAGCTAGGCCGGAGCAAGAGTTTAAAAAGGCTATAACAACAGGCATATCTGCGCCACCAATCGGCACGACGAGAAAAATGCCCAGCAGCGCAGCAAGAGCGACCGCCAGCCAATAAGCCTCATAGCTTCCAGGCTCTATAACCAACCACGCCGAAGCGCTTAAGCAACCCAGACTCAACAGTGCATTAAGCGCTTTAACAGCAACGCCAGACCAACTTTTCTTAACGAATTCGGCTAGCTTGAGAAAGGCGATAATACTACCGAAAAAAGTGACTGCACCAATAATGCCCGAAACCGCTGTAGAAATCGTAAACTGAGCCGATGATTCGCCTAAATCAGTCGCTTCAAGGAGAGCTGCACCGGCCACTAGCACCGAGGCAATCCCCCCGAAACCGTTGAAAATAGCGACCAGCTCGGGCATCGAAGTCATAGGTATGCGCACGGCAAATACCGAGCCAACCAGCGCACCTATTACAACTCCAGCAAGAATATACTCGAACGTGACCACGCGCTGGTTTAGCAGCGTGACGACAACGGCCAGCAGCATACCCAGCGCACCGAAGAGATTACCACGTACGGCCGTCCGTGGATGCGTCAATCCCTTGAGGCCGAGAATAAACAGCACAGAAGCAACCAAATAGGCGAAGTTGATCAGTGTCAGTTGCATAGATCAGTCTCGCCTTTTGAACATGCCCAGCATCCGGTGTGTAACCATAAAACCACCTACCGCATTTACCGTGGCAAAGACCACTGCTGCCATTCCCAACCATGTGGATAGCTCAGAGTGCTCAGAGCCAGCCGAAAGCACAGCTCCCACCAACGTAATGCCTGATATCGCATTGGAACCCGACATGAGGGGCGTATGTAGAGTGGGCGGTATTTTCGTTATAATTTCAAATCCAACAAACACAGCGAGCACAAAAACGGTTAATGCGGCGACAAGCGCTTCCATCAGTCCTCCTTGACAACGTTTTTAAGCAGGCGCGGATGCACAATTTTTCCACCGCGCGCAACGAGCGTCGAGCTAGTGATTTCATCTTCCAAATCGCATTGAATCCCCTCATCCGCATCGTATAAATGCTTAAGGAACGTCGCGATGTTGTGCGAGTACATCTGACTAGCGTGATAGGGCACTGTGGCAGGCAGATTGAGCGGTGCAAGAATTTGCACACCGCCTTCGACGACGGTCTCTCCCGCTTTACTCAGCGCGCAGTTCCCACCTCGCTCAGCGGCTAAGTCTACAATAACCGACCCCATGGACATCGCCCGCACAGCTTCTTCTGTAATGAGCAGAGGAGACGGTTTACCGGGAATGACGGCCGTTGAGATAACGACATCGTTTTCGGCCACAACTTTACCTAACTCCGTGCGCTGGCGGTCGTAAAACGATTCATCCTGCGCCTTGGCATATCCGCCCGAATCCTCCGAATCACCGGCATCAATATCTAACTCAACAAACTGAGCGCCAAGACTTTCTATCTGCTCGCGCACTGCAGCGCGCACGTCGTATGCCTGCACCATAGCGCCCAGGCGACGCGCAGTGGCAATGGCCTGCAAACCGGCTACGCCGGCCCCAATAACAAGCACTCGAGCAGGCGTAACCGTTCCCGCTGCAGTCATTAAAAGAGGAAACATCCGCGGCAGATGCTCTGCGGCCAACAGCACCGCTTTATAGCCGGCCACGGTGGCCATAGAAGAGAGTATGTCCATGCTCTGAGCACGCGTGATACGCGGCATGAGCTCCATGGCATAAAGCGTTATACCTCGACTGGCCAGATCGAACAACGGCTCTGGATCACCTAGCGGTTCGGCTGCACCAATAAGAATTTGCCCATCTCGCATATAATCAAGATCAACGCGACCAGCGACTGGGTTGGCACCAAGCGTCCGCACCTGTATTATGACGTCAGCACGCGCAAATAAATCAGCACGCGCCTCCACGACTTCCACTCCACATTCGAGATAGTCGCTATCGGAAAAACCGGCGATTGAGCCCGCTCCACGCTCGACTAAGACCGTTAATCCCAAGCCTGTCAGACCAGCTGCGGCTTCGGGCACCAAGGCGACGCGATGTTCACCTAGACACGTTTCTTTAGTAATTCCAACAATCATGGGCAATAGTGTTGTCCTCAAGTGTTATCAGCGCACACGCACTCTTCGGGTCTGCGTGCCAACGATTCTATAGGCTTGCATAATATAAGTTGCCTTCGTAACACATACAATTTGCACCTCGCATACAGTTACAGTTAAAAGCACACACATAAACGCTGCGTCAACCCGTCCTAAATAGGCTGACACTGCGTTTAGAACGCATAACGACAAGTCACTTAATGGACGCACCGTTTACCATGATATTTCTTGAGCTGGCCCTCGGCTTTTTTCCCACCTTCGGCAATGGCTTTGTAGAGATTGTATCCCACCCCAGTGGCCGTTATCGTATTCTGAGGAACGCTGACAATAAATTCTGCTCGAACCCCTCGCTTTTCCTTGTCTATGATGACTTCGCAATCGACGATTTTATTACAGTACTTGTTTAACTTGCCGCAGGACCAAACTATACGGTTTTTCGTTTCTATCGAAATTTTTTCGTGACGCATGCTAATTCTGGACAACATCGCATTCTTTTTCGTATAGAACAGGTTTCTATCTAAAAATAGTTCCTAAGGGATAGATGCATTCCTTCTATCATATCACGGCATTTTACCCACGTTGTCCGAATCATTCCTATGAGCCATTGAACGCCTCATATAATCGTCCAGCAGCTCAACTCCAAACTCTGCGACCAAATCGGCACTGCTGCGCTCTTCGCTCTCGCTACTTATGAGCACCGAGCCCAAATAGCCCGGATCGAAAACGGAAACTTCTGTGCCATAGCGTGCGCGCATGGCGCGCAGCTTATCCCAGTTGAAATCCAGATGGGCTAGCTGGCAGTCGAGATTGACCTCTGCTACGGCAAAATCAAAATAATTTGTCGTGCTAGCCAGTTCGTTTCCTACGGGGGACAGGATGGCGCTGGACAGCCCACAAACGGCTGTCACCAAATGGGCACGACACGCGTAGGCCCAATAAGCCTGCATGAGCCCACCGTGATACATAGAGGGAAAGATCAGCAGGTCGGGGCGCGCCTGTTCGTAGCGTTGGCGAATTTCAGAAAAGTTCAGATCAAAACAGATCACAGCTCCAACCCGACCAAAATCGCACTCTATCAATGGGGCATCTGACCCGCATAGAATGCCGGCTTCTGTAGTCTCCGTTATAACGGGAAAGTTCTTGTCGTAAACGCCGATAAGGTCGCCGTTACGATCGAGCATTTGCAAGGAATTCCGCCAGCTTCCGTCGCTCATTTCACGCACGGCTGGGTAAGTGATGTAACAGCTGTGCTCATTAGCCATCTGAGCAAAAAAATCGCGTATGCTGTCACCGCGATGGCGGTAGTAGGTGCGTCGTTCCTCCGGTGAATGGGCCGGATAACGATCACAGCATTCTGGAACGACGACTATATCGGGCTGATCGGGCCACACCTGGTCAAAGCGACTGCGCCAATGGGCCATCATAGCCTCCACGGCTGGATCTCCTGTGCCCGGATTACCCGTTTTTGCTTTCGCACCAATAGTTGCGATTTTGATTCTATTTGCCATGATATGACCTTGTTACGTAGCCCTTGAATAATAAAAAAAACGTGCTCATATTCCGGCTGCTAAATGGGTAGTAACGCGCCTCCATTGGGACCCTAAAACAGCCATATGAAGTTGCTCTCAAAGACCAATGCAGCTATCTCACGTTGAGAATAAGTACCGCGCTGGTAGAGTGAGCAAGCGCGTTGGAAGACGCGTATTTTTAAAAAAAAGCCTGATTTCGTATTGGATAAAAACCATCACACAAAAAGAGGCGCCCGAGTCGCAATCGGTCGCCTCTTTCGTGGATATATGGTGTGTGGAACTAACGGTCCCCCATCGGCACGTATCCCCGTTCTGTAGCACCCGTATATACCTGACGTGGCCGGCTAATCTTGGTAAACTTACTCTCTTCGTGCCACTGAGCAATCCAGCCAGGCATGCGACCGATGGCAAACATCACGGTAAACATTTCCTTTGGCACGCCTATAGCCCG
>CAXGPR010000077.1:0-15516 GCA_964011675.1 uncultured bacterium | reverse complement strand
TTGAGCACCTGCGTCGTTCCGTGGCGCGCATTACCGCGCAGGCGATCTGTGGCCCCTTGAATCAGCCACTGCGATGTTAAGCCCATATCATGCATCAACATCTCTGTCCCCACCACGGGAATAGTCAGCTCGCGACAGAGTTCCTGATATTGATCCATCTTTTGCTCGTGCATCGGCTCTTCCAACCAAACAAAGTCCAACTCTTCTAGTACGTGGCCCACCTCAATCGCCTCACGCAAATCGTACGAACACACGGGATCTGTAAGTAGCGCATAGTCGGGGCCCACCTCACTTCGAACAATACGGTAGATGGGAATATCCGCCTTTCCTCCTTTGTAAGAGTGAAATTTATAGGCCTGAATACCTACTTCTCTACCGCCTTCTATCTGACGCAGATAGCCCTCGATGTCCATATCACCCCCCGTCAGATATACCGGCAGGCGCGCTCGGACGCGCCCCACTAGAGCGTAGACCGGCAACCTAGCGGCCTTGCCGAGAATCTCCCATAGGCAGTTGTCAAAATCGCCAAACCAGCCCGGTGGCTGGTATACCCAGCGCGTGCCCTTGTAAAACTGCTGGAAAAGTGCCTCCCTCTCCCACGGAGAACGTCCCACGGCGTGGTAGCGCACAATGTCAACCTGATGTGCGTTCATCGTAGTAGTGCAGCGCCCCATCAGGCCCTCATCCGTATGCACTTCCACAAAGTGCTGCCGAATATTGCTCTCTGCCGTAGCACCTGAACGACCTCGATGGGTATACTGAATGCGGCGCAGACCCGCTACCTGAGCAATCTCATGTCCGCTCGCTGCCCTATGCTGCGGATCTTCAAGTATCTTGAGTTTTACGTCTGTTATTTTCATCGCAAACCTCTCTCGCAATGCACGTCCGTTTACAGTTCCAGATACATTTTAGCAATCACGGTATGCTTGCCCCATGTCCATGTCAAGCGTACTCTACTGCAACTTATTGCACGGACCCATGGACCTCGGGAGACCATAACACGTGAAGATTGCATCTGTCGAAACTTTTGACCTACGCTGTGACATAGAGCCCTCTTTTGGCTGGTCACAGGGTTGGATTAATCAACGCGCCACGACGCTCGTAAAAATCACCACGGAGGACGGACTCGTCGGCTGGGGAGAAGGCGCCGCCGCGTCCCTTATTGACGAACTGCTTGCACCCCTCGTTATCGGCGGTAATCCCATGCAGCGTGCCGGCCTGTGGGAGCGCATGTTCCATGCGCTTTACAACGCCAATATTTTTGTCGGCCTAGCCGGCAGCGCGCTTAGCGCTATCGACATTGCACTATGGGATCTAGCTGGTAAAGCCACCGGCCTACCCGCGCACGCGCTGCTTGGTGGAAAGGTGCGAAATCGCGTGGCCGTCTACGCAACGGGTCTCTACTACACGGAAGGTGAATTTCCCAACCGGTTGCTCGACGAGGCGCGCTCCTATGTAGAACAGGGGTTCACCGGCATAAAGACTAAAGTGGGCGGTCTAACCGTGGAAGAAGACGTGCGCCGCGTACGCGCGCTGCGCGAGACCATCGGTCCAGATGTGCGTCTGATGGTCGATGCCAACGAGGCGTATAACGCTACAACTGCCATCCGCATCGGACACAAGCTAGCTGATCTCGACCTCATGTGGTTTGAAGAGCCGGTCAACGCACAGGATATAGAAGCCTACCTGCAGGTTAAAGACGCACTACCGATGGCCATTGCCGGCGGGGAGAATCTGCGTACGCGCTTCGAGTTTAAAGACTACTTGGCGCGTCGGGCGTACGACATAGCCCAGCCGGACATCATGCACTGTGGCGGGATCACAGAAATGGCGCGGATCTGCTGTATGGCCAACGCATACGGGATCCAAGTCAATCCGCACGTATGGGGGTCGCCTATTATGATAGCTGCTACGCTACACGTGACGGCCACGCTGCCGCCCTGCCCCACCGCACGCGACCCGCAACCCTACGAACAAGAGCCTGTAATGGAGTTTGACCGCACGCCCAGCGCCATTCGCCAACAGGTGTGTTCTGAACCCTTTGACCAACGCGATAGCTATATCCAAGTACCAGAAGGACCCGGTCTAGGCATTGAAGTAGACGAATACGTCGTGCGCGACCTGAGCATTTAAAATGCCTAGACTAGACGCGCATGGGGGGTAGCGAGAAAGGGAGCGATCCATATATTTCGAACTTAATACACCCGGCATTTCTATCTGTTAATCACACCCTCTCAAAAGGTCCACATCTCAAGATACCTTATACAACGCGCAGCTGCACAGAAACTTAGCGCAGACCCGGTTGAAACGGAAATGTGTTTGCTATGATGGACTAGTCGTTATCGGCGCTGAGTACGCGCTTGAAACGGGCGAGGTCGACTTCCTTGACGGCTTAGACAAAATGGAATAGAGAACGCTTTTATGCCAGACACTACACTTATCACCCCGCAACGCAAAGGATCTCATTCGTCATGCCTATTAAAATAGCCGTTATCGGCGCGGGCAGCATTGGCTTTACCCGTCGTCTCATGCGCGATATCCTCTCTGTGCCAGAGCTAGCAGACAGCGAATTTGCCTTCCACGATATCAACAAGCACAACCTCGAAATGATTGCGCAGCTGGCCAAGCGCGACATTGAAGCCAACGGACTACCCGCTAAGCTCAGAACGAGCACGCAGCGGCGGCGCGCTTTAGACGGAGCCGATTACGTGCTCAATACCACGCGCATTGGCGGACTTGATGCCTTTGCACTCGACGTAGATATCCCGCTTAAATACGGCGTCGACCAATGCGTTGGCGACACGCTGTGCGCCGGGGGCATTATGTACGGCCAGCGCAACATTCCACAGGTGTTGGCTTTCTGCAAAGACATTCGAGAAGTAGCTGCTGACGATGCGCTCTTTCTTAACTACGCCAACCCGATGGTGATGAACACTTGGGCTGCATTAGAGTACGGCGGCGTACGCACGGTGGGTTTGTGCCACGGTGTGCAGGGCGGACATAGCCAAATCTGTCAGGTAATCGAACTGCTGGTCAACAAAGGCAAAAAGCCAGGTGCGAAAAACTATAAGCAGGTGACAAAACAAGATGTAGACATCGTCGCCTCCGGTATCAATCACCAGACCTGGTATGTAAGCGTGCTGTATGAGGGCGCAGACTGGACCGACCGGTTGCTCGAGGGGTTTGAACAACACCCCGTATTCAAGAAAACCGAGAAGGTGCGCATCGACATGCTCCGCCGATTTGGCTACTACAGCACCGAATCCAACGGCCACTTGTCCGAATACGTTCCTTGGTACCGCAAAAGGCCGCGTGAAATTCGCAGCTGGATCGATCTCAACCGCAGCTGGATCGACGGTGAGACGGGAGGCTACCTGCGCGTCTGCACGGAGGGACGCAACTGGTTTGAAACGGACTTCCCCAACTGGATGAAAGCCGATCCGCCCGTATTTTCCTATGATACGCGCTCGGACGAACACGGTTCGTGGATTATCGAAGCGCTGGAAACGGGACGCACCTACCGCGGTCATTTTAATGTGCGTAATGACGGCATCGTGCCCAATTTGCCCGCTGAAGCCATCGTCGAAGTTCCGGGTTACGTGGACAAGAACGGCATCAACATCTCACAGCTAGACAAACTGCCGCGCGGCTGTGCAGCTGTGTGCAATACGTCCATTGCCGTGCAGGGTTTAGCAACCGAGGCCGCCGTGCACGGCGACATCAATCTACTGCGCCAGGCCTTCATGATGGATCCGCTGGTTGGCGCCGTGTGTAATCCACCGGAGATATGGCAGATGGTCGACGAAATGCTCGTCGCTCAGGCACCCTGGCTACCGCAGTACAAACGGGAAGTCACTGCCGCCAAAAGGCGCCTCGCAGGCGCTAAGCGTCTGGGCACCAAGAGCACTAAAGGTGCGGCGCGCATCAAGACAAAAAGCGTGACAGAGATGAAGCGCAACGCGGCGTCCGCGCGGAAGAATGCTGATGCTGCAGACAAGGGCGAGCTGACTGGGAAGAAGGGCGCACGCCACTAGGTATACAAGCTTTACACTCATCTATCCACCCAGACCAAACTCCGCTCGACGGCCTTTTTCCCCTGAGCAATGTGCACTGAACGCACGCAGGCGGCCATATTCAGATTCCAGCTGTGATAGGCTAACCAGTTGAAACGCAGTTCGTCAACGGCAGACATGTCTGTGTGCGAAAGCGATCTTGAACCCCGTTTTCGCCCAGCGCATCCGCGCGCGTATCCTGCCAAACGATGGCGTTATGATGGAGACGGCCCGTACGACTATTCCACACCAGCGCGATCCGCGCACACTGTAGCGCACACCTACCACAACCTCCTGCGTTCGATGCCACAGTTCTATTGGATAGTGCTCGACCCAAACCTGCCGCGGTAAGATCTGTTGATACTGCAGCTGGCGGGCAGCAGCGACTTCTCCCCGTCGGTCAGAAAGCATGCAATGCGTGCTGGTTGTACCCTGATCTATCGCAGCTATGTAGCGGCTCATAAACCTCTCCTCTGACCATTGCAAATGCATAAGTAAGATGACGTGCGCAGAGACGCGTTTCTAATACCTTCTACATTGATCGAATGCGACAAAAGACGTACTCTAATGCACGAATAATCCGTACGGAAAACCTTTATGAAACTGTATGATATAACCCTTGTCGGCGGCGGCATCAGCGGCTTGAGTCTTGCCCACTACTGCGCGCGTGCCGATCGCTCTGTCGCGCTGTTAGAAAAAGAGACACAGCCCGGCGGCACGTTCTGTTCAAACGCACCCGACGGGAGCGACTTCTTTTTTGAACTAGGCGCGCACACCTGCTACAATTCGTATGGACGCTTTATCGAGCTACTGGAAGACTACGAGCTGATGAGTTCCATACAGCCGCGGGTAAAAGCACCGTTCAAAATGCTCGTCGACGACAAGCTCGTTTCCATCGTCTCGCAAATCAATCTGTTTGAACTTCTCATCTCTGCCCCCAAGATCTTGTTTTTGAGGAAGGCAGGGCAGACAGTCCGCGACTACTACGGTCGCCTTGTCGGAAAAGGCAACTTCGAGCGTACTTTCTCAGCCGTTTTCAGCGCCGTCCCCTCGCAAAAAGCCGACGAGTTTCCCGCCGATATTCTATTTAAGAAGCGGGAGCGCAATAAGACCGTTGCCAAGAGCTTTACTCTGCAGGACGGCCTGCAGTCGGTCGCCCACGCCATTGTAGCCAATCCTGCCATCCACTACGTCGGTGGCCAACCCACTCAGACCCTACGCCGAGAAGGGGATACTTGGATAGTGGAAACCGCCGACGGGACAACCTATGCATCTCGTAAATTGGCGCTGGCTACCCCATCGTCGGTCGCAGCGCGCCTGCTGGCCGACCTAGCGCCCGATCTGGCACAGCATTTGGAAACCCTATCCGTTGCAACAGTCGATTCAATCGGTGTAGCTGTTAAGCGTGAGAGCGTTTCTTTAGATCCTTTTGGCGGAGCGATCCCGCGCGACGAGGCACTCTTTTCCATCGTTTCGCGCGACGTCGTGCCGCACGAGGAATACCGCGGCTTCACCTTCCATTTTTCAGCCGGCGCCCTGCCGCGCGAAGATCGATTAGCGCGCATTTGTGCCGCGCTACAAATAGCCCCACAGGATCTCATCTGCATCGGCGAAAAGACCAACGTCGTGCCCTCGCCTCGCCTGGGACATGACAAGTGGGTGGCCACAACCGATTGCCTCGCCGAGCAGGCCAACGTGCAACTGACGGGCAACTACTTTGGTGGCCTGTCCATCGAAGACTGTCTCCTGCGTTCGCTCCAGCAAAGTGAACGCCTATCCCAACAAGCTTAAGAGAGAAACCCAATAATGACGGCCAAACCCTATCTGCCCCCTACGCCGCTCGACGACGACAGCGTGGTGATCACCGCCATTGAAACGGTTCAACCTCGGGATCTCTTTCCCGGTCTGCTGCTGGTGCGCATTCACACAGAGGATGGCCTCATCGGGCACGGCGAGACGTACTACTGCGCCGAAGCCGTGCAGGCCATGATCCACGACTGGATGGCCCGCCGCATGCTAGGCGAAGACGCATTGGCCATCGAATCCCACTGGCGCTTTCTATATGAACGAGCCGCTAACTTCGGCGTGCGCGGCACGGAGCTGCGCGCCATCTCTGCGCTTGACGTAGCGCTGTGGGATATTCTTGGCCAGGCGTGTAACCGACCCATATACCGCCTACTCGGCGGCCCGGTGCGAGACAAAATTCTCGTCTACAACAGCTGCGGAAACCCAAAATACGGACCGAGCAAAGAAGGCAGGCTCGGCTGGCCGGGGATGGGTGTAGTCGGTGACCCCGGACCACTAGGCGACTCGTGGAAGCTGTTTAACGAACCCGTCGCACTGGCCCAAGAGCTGGTCGGACTGGGCTATAGTGGACTCAAGGTCTGGCCCTTTGACGGGGCCGCCGTTCAGTACGGCCCGTCGCGGATTCCACACGCCGAAATCGAGAAGGCCGTACAGCCGCTGCGCGACATACGCGACAAAGTCGGCATGGACCTAGATATTTTCGTCGACGGGCACGCCCACTTTCAGCTGCCGGCCGCCCTGCGCATCGCCGACGCGCTGCGCGAAGTGCAACCGCTGTGGCTAGAAGACGTGCTCAAGATGGACAACCTCGACACGCTGGCCGATTTTCGCCGCCAGAGCGGTATGCCCATATCGGCTAGCGAAATGCTGCTGACTCGCGCAGACTATAACGAAGCGCTGCGAAAAAATGCCGCAGACTACGTAATGATTGATCCGACCTGGGTTGGTGGCATCTCCGAAACGGCGCGCATTGCCCACCTGGCGCAGACCTACAACATTCCCGTTTCGATGCACGACTGCACCGGACCACTCACGCTCTTTGCCGGCCTGCACGTCGGCGCGGCCATTGCCAACTGCTGCTATCAGGAAACGGTGCGCGCGCAGATCCAAACGGTTTACCACGAGCTAATCGACACTGAGTTGAAAATCGCCAACGGCTACGTAGACGTGCCGCGCGGACCCGGTCTAGGTGTGCGTCTCAACCCAGACTTATTTAAGAAGGATCGTCCTGGCTATCGCATTTCGACGCGCTAGATTCCGAGGAACTACACCATGGCACTGCAACCACTTAATGATGCGCAGATCGAACAGTTTCACCGCGATGGCTACTTAATAGTCAAAGACTGTGTACCCGCAGAGCAGGTCAAGCGCGTGCGTCATATTGCCGAGCGCGACCCACAGTTGCAGTCCGACGCCAAGTTTAACCAGAACTATGAGGACGAGGGAGTAGGCACGCGATTAGTCTATCGCGACCAACTAGAAGACGACGTTTACAGCGCTTACGCGCGCAGCCAGTATATGGTCGGTCCCATGCAGCAGCTCTTTGGCGATGCCATGCGTCATTATTACCACCTGCAAATGCTCAAAGATCCACAAACGGGGGGATGGCAATGGCATCAAGACTATGGCTACCACTATAAAGAGTTCTTTTACCCAGACTTTGTTAGCCTCATGCTCGCCCTCGATCCCTGCACTCGCGAAAACGGTTGCCTGCGCGTGCTGCGCGGATCGCATCGTTTAGGCCGATTGGAGCACCAATCTTCGGGTTCACAACTTATTGCCGACCCTGAACGCGTGGGTTGGGCACACAAGCAAATGGAAGAAGTGCACTGTGAAATGACCCCAGGCTCCGTCCTCTATTTTCACGGAAACCTCCTACACGCCTCACACCCCAACCACAGCACCCAACCGCGTTGGTCAATGGTTTGCGCCTACATAACGGCTTCCAACACCTGCGTGTTGCCCGAGGTGGAAGAGAAACTAGGCACATCACTGGATCCATGGAGCGAAAAACAGGTTATAGAATCAAGTCTGCGCTACGAGCGTATTGTGGAAAAAATGCAGCAGACAGACGCAGCCGTATAGCCACGTAAAAATACATCTACTCAATCGAGGAAGAACCTATGACTGAACGCCACAACCCCTACGACCACCACTCAAATACTTGGCTTCGCGGCAGCTTTCACGGCCACTGCAGTGAGCACAGCCGCTGTGCCTCAGTACCGTTAGCGGAAAGCGTGCGTCGCTATAGTGAAGTCGGCGCTGGCTTTTTTTCTCTAACCGATCACGATCACGTAACAGATCTCAGTACGATGCGGTCGCAGTATCCGGAGCTAATTTTTCTAGAGGGTTTTGAATACAGTTCGCGCGAGAATGTGCTCTTTGCCGGAGCACAAGTCGAGGCCCTGTATGAACAATCTCTAGAGAACGCACTGACCAACGCCAGCGACCTAATAACCGTCGTTTGTCACCCACGTCCGCACGCAGACGGCAAAGACTACTGGACGCGCCCGATGCTCGAGGCGCTGGGCACTTGGCCGGACGGCATTGAAGTATACAACGGACACTATGGGATCGAAGTCGCACTAGCCAGAGGGCGTCAACCGCTTTACACCGAGTTTTGGGATGAGCTATTGACGGCTGGACATCGCCTGTGGGGGTATGCCAATGACGATTTCCACGACCCAGCCGATTTCGACAATGCTTTCAACATGGTGCTCGTCGACGAGCGTAGTCCCACAGGCGTAGTGAGGGCAGCCAAAGCAGGGCGTAGCTACGCCACAACCGGCTTGCTCTTACAGTCAATCCAAGTCGAAGGAGATGACATACACGTAGAGGTAGACGCCCCCTGCCACGGTGCCTTTATAGGGCCTGCAGGCCAACGACTAGCAGAGGGCGAAGGCCAGCGTTTCAGCTACCGCGCAGGCGATGAAGCCTACGTGCGCTTTGAGGGTTTGGGCAACAGCGGGCGCATCTTTCTACAACCGCTTTGGGCAGTGTAGTTATAACTGGCGCACAGAGCGCGCCGGTTATAACTCGTTCAAGGCCTAGGCTAGTTTATCCACGAGTTGTAGAGGTTAATAGCCGTAAAGCTAATAATAGCCCAAATGGTCAGGAGTAGCCCCAGTTCGAGAACGAGCCCCATCCGACGCCCTGGTGATTCGCGCATGGCCAGATGTAAAATACCGTAGGCCAACGGAATAAGCAGCAAATTATTGGCATTTTGTCCAAGCAGCAGCAGGTAATACGGGTCTGACCAGAAGAGAATAACCAAAAGCCAAAAAGCGGGAAATGCCGTCTGTAAAGTGCGCGACCAGCGTTTGCGCCCTTCCCCATCCTGAGCAGATCCAACGCCAAGCAGGTGTAAGAAGTCAGCCCCGATCCGGCCCGAGCTAGCGGCGAACACTAATAGGGTCGAGAGCAACGTACAGAAGGCGCCTACCATAAAAATGCTCTTGGCTGTTGGACCCAGCGTTTCGGTAAAGATGAGCGAAACTTGATCGACCACGTCTATGCCTTTGGGAACAACCTGCAGTGTGGACAGCACCGAAGCACCGAGCAAGTAGTATGCGCAGGTAATAACAAGTGCGATCGCAGTACACACCCCAGCATCCATCGCCAGCACGCGCATCCACCCCCTGTAACGTTCCTTCCATTCAGGCGAGCCGTCATCTGGACCAATAAAGCGCGGATAACCCTTTTCGCGCACCCAGTAGGGATACATAAACAGCTCCACTGCCGTAGCACCTACCGAGCCCATTAAAGCCATAGCGACAAAAGCGCCCTGAGGCGGCATGTGGAACGTAAAACCTGCCGCCAAATCGCTAGACGAAAACGCGTAGATCGTACCCTGCAAAAAGAGCAACGAACCGATGACGACCAAACTAAACAGCGCGACTAGGACCGTTACCATCTTTTCTAAATCTTGGTAGATTCCGCGCCACAGCAACACGACTACTAGGGCAAAAACTACCACGCACCACACTTTGTA
Organism: uncultured bacterium; assembly: GCA_964011675.1. Lineage (GTDB taxonomy): Bacteria > Latescibacterota > UBA2968 > UBA8231 > UBA8231. The sequence continues at coordinate 5,667 of CAXGPR010000077.1, read as the reverse complement.
TGACGCAAACGGTGCCACTGAAGCGAGTAGCCCACCCACCGAGCCAAGTATGCCGATCAGAGATAGGAAAACTGAAGCGTAGCCGATCAAACACAGCCAAGCCGCCCACGACGCGTTGCCAAAGCGCAGCCCCGGCACACGATTGAGCGAGGTGATGGTCGTATCGTCATATAGCAAACACTGACGACCCAACTCCAGCTGAATAAAATATTTGATCACGCTGGCAAAGATCACGCCCCATAAAAAGACGAAGCCCACATCGGCGCCCATGCGCGTGGTTACCAGCAGTTCCCCTGATCCCACGACGGAACCAGATACTACAACGCCGGGACCTATGTTGCGGAGTACACCACCCAATCCCTTGGGCGCAGACCGAATATCGCTTGCTGCATCTACCATCTCTATTTATCCCCCTCCACTTGTCCGTGCGCGCGAAAAAGCATGATAGACCAGTACCGTATGCACAGGGCGCGCTGACAAAACTGCGTCAATATACAAAAAGCCGCTGCCCCAACAAAGCGGCCGCCCCACAGCAGATGAAGCCAATATTGACTGCGAGCCGATACGCACTAGATTTGCCAAGGGCCCCGACGCATTTCTGCAGTCGGCTTTAAAATAAGCGGAACGTACGCGCTCATATAACACTTAGGAGCCCCATGATGAGCGAACAGATAGTTTACAGCGACGCGTTCGACACTCTGGACACCGACTGGCGCTGGTTACGCGAAAATCCAGACCATTGGCGACGGGTCGACGGCGGACTAGAAATACGCGTCGAACCCAGCTTAGCCGACACGGTCATCAACGCGCTGCTACGCAGCTCGCCCGACCGCAGCACTAGCACTTATTGCATCGAAGTAACAGTTTCAAATCTGCATACACCCATCCAACAGTACGAACAGGTGGGCATCACCTGGTACTCAGGCGATAAGCCTGTATTCAAACTGGTGAAGGAACTGATTGATGGCGATGTCTATATCATACCTGGCAAGTGCCCCGTAGCCGATGAGCCCATGCGCCTGCGCTTGACTGTTCACTCTGCGGGATGGAAAGTCGAATATCGGGGCGCCAGCGCAGACGCGTTTAGCACGGCAGCCGAGAGCGAACTGCCCGCGCCACAAGATGACCACGTAAGCCTACAGTTCTACAACGGACCAGAAGATGCCGAACACTGGATACGCTTTGAGCACTTCATCATCACCCGTATAGACGAAGCAATACCGACGTAAAAAGACCATAGGATTATTTGAAACGCTCGCACAGCGGCCGGGCAGTATCCTACAAGATTAGTTCTGGCGGCGCAGATCATACCCCACAGTGGAACTTCTGCCCCGCTGAGCCATCTCATTCTAAATGCTAAAGGGCACGTCATCCATCTGCTGCCCTCACCAAGAAAACTTTACCGTATGCTCACTGCACTATTCATATTATTCCTCGCGTCAGGTTCGGCTCAGGCCGCATCGCTAGCCATAGCCGACAGCCTCTATGAGCTGCGTGCCGAAGGAGCCGAAGGAGATCGCGCCCTACGAGCGCCCATCGCTGCAGCTATTGCCGCCTACAAAGAAGCTGCAGTTGCTCAACCCAAGTCTATCGAGATCAAGTGGAAGCTACTGCGCGCGCTTTTTTTTGAGGGACAGTACACCGGTTATAGTCGACCAGAACGCCAAGCGTGGTATTCCGAAGCAGTCAACCACGCTGAAGAAAGTCTCGCGGAAGCGGCCGAGCTGTGCGGTGGAAACAAAACATGGAAACGTGGCCGACGCCCGCAGGTGGCCCGCCACTGCAATACAGACGACGCGGCTCAACTATACCTGTGGAGCGCTGTTGCCTGGGCCCAGTGGGGACGCGCTAGTGGCGCTGTCGATGCTGTTCGGCACGGCATGGCCGCCAAGTTGAACGACTACGCTCAGCGAGTGATTGAACTCGACCCCCACTGCGAACAGGGCGGCGGACAGCGCCTGTTGGCCAGCCTACACGCTCGACTACCCAAAATTCCTCTCATCACGGGCTTCGTGCGCCGCGACCAGGCGATTCCAATGGCGAACGCGGCACTGGAAATCGATGCTAACCATCCTGGCAATCGCTATATACACGCCACAGTTTTGCTCAGAGTAGCCCCCGAACGATACGCCGAAGCCGAGGCGACATTGAAAGCGCTAGCAAACGAAGAAGCGAGAGGACCTTGGCGAGTCGAATGGCACAACCTATCTCGGCGTGCACAGAAATGGCTCGATGGACGTTACGAACCTTAGCAGGCGCAGCCATACAAATTGCGCGGAGCTATTTTACAGCTCTCGACTTTTCTTTATCTTAGCTCGCTAATCACACATCCAAAGGAAAACAGGGGACGAATCCCATGGCCGATCGCTTAAAAATCGCCGCCATTACCACGATCTACCACAAGTATTCGCACACCCAGCACATAGTCGATCGCTTTTTGGAAGGCTACGGCTGGAACGGACGACACCACCGACCGGAAATGGACGTCGTATCACTGTATGTCGATCAAGTCAAACCTCGTCCCAATGAAGGCGCCGACGAGAGCTCTATTCATTACGATCTCAGCGAAGAACGCGCCGAACGCTTTCCGCAAATGGAGATTTATCCAACTGTTGCTGATGCACTAACTTTGGGTACTGGCGACCTACAAGTAGATGGCGTGCTACTGGTGGCTGAGCACGGCACTTATCGCAGTAACGAAAAGGGCCAGTATCTTTACCCACGCTACGAGCTCTTCAAGCAGATCGTCTCTGTTTATCGAACTACTGGTAAGACGGCTCCCATATTTAATGATAAGCACCTGTCCTGGAACTGGGATTGGTGCCAAGAGATGTACAATCTATCTAAAGAGCTTGACTTCGCTTTCATGGCCGGATCATCGCTGCCCGTTACTTGGCGGACCCCCTCTATAGAAATGCCGCTGGGAGCCGAAGTTGAGGAGGCCGTCTGCGTGTGCTATGGCGGAGTCGATAGCTACGACTACCATGGCCTAGAAACCATGCAGTGCATGGTCGAGCGCCGCAAGGACGGCGAGTCGGGCGTCAAATGGCTGCAATCATACAGAGGAGACGCATTCTGGCAGGCCCTCAGCGATGGTGTCTGGTCACGCGAGCTCATGGATGCTGGGCTCAGTCGCAGCCACACCCTTAGCCAGGCGCGCCCCGGCTTTAACGACGTCTTTCCAACCGTGGACGAAATGAAGCAGCTGTGCAAAGACCCCGTCGCCTACGTATACGAGCATATCGACGGACTGCAGTCGACTATGCTGATGATGAGCGGTTTGGTAGAAGATTTTAATTTCGCCGCACGCATCAAAGGAAGAGACGAGCCCCTGTCCACTCAGATGTATTTGCCTATGCCGGCGGCACGCACAACGTTGGCCAACTTTTTCTCACCGTTGGTCAACAACGTCGAGCAAATGTTTCTTACTGGTAAACCGACTTATCCTGTCGAACGCACACTATTGACGTCTGGGCTAGTTATTGCCGGAGTCGATAGCATGCACCAAGACCAGGTTAAAATCGAAACACCCCACTTAGAAGCCGTGCAGTATCAGCCGACGGAAGAATCCACGTTCTGGAGAACGTAAACATGCGCCCAAAAGCGCACGTACTGAGACGAGACAATAACGCCGAACCGCACAACGTCCATTGCACCGGAGCAACCCTATTATGAGCCGCAAGCGCATCGCTGTCGTCGCCACAATCTATAGCTACCTTTCCCACGCCCAGCACTTTGCCGACCGCTTTATGGTTGGCTATCCCTACGGCGGCAAATGGCACTACCCCGATATGGATGTTGTATCTCTGTATGTCGATCAAAAACCAGAGGGCGACCAAAGCGCAGACCGCGCCCGCGAATTTGGCTTTGACGTCTATCCAACCATCGCCGAAGCATTGCGCTGTGGCACCGACAAGATAGCCGTCGATGCTGTACTGATTATCGGAGAACATGGCGAATATCCAAACAACGAAAAAGGCCAAAAGCTCTATCCGCGCTACGAGTTCTTCAAAGAATGCGTTCAGGTTTTTGAAGAAGACGGGCGTGCCGTGCCCATTTACAACGACAAGCACCTCTCCTACAACTTCGACAAGGCCAAAGAAATGATCGACGATGGCCAGCGACTCGATTTTGCCATTTTGGCCGGCTCATCTCTACCCGTTACTTGGCGTCTGCCCGACGTCGAGCTAGAAAAAGGCTGTGAAGTTAGCGAAGCACTGATGGTCGGCTGCGGTGGTTCTGATCCGATGGACTATCATGCACTCGAAGCAATGCAATGCATGATCGAACGCCGTAAAGGTGGCGAGACTGGTATCAAGCAAGTACAGATGATTGAGGGTGATGACGTATGGAAGGCTTTAGATGAAGGACGCTTTTCACATCGCCTGCTCGAAGCAGCGCTCTCACGCAGCGACACGCCTTGCGGCAAGACAGACGAAGATGGACGCACGCAAGACCTGCTGGGCAACGGCGAGTTGCCCGTCCTCGTAGAAGAACCAGCCGCCTACTTTATCGAGCATAACGACGGACTTAAAACCACACTACTGATGCTGAACGGAGCCATCAAAGACTTCTGCTTCGCCTGCGAAGCTGATGGCGAAATCGTCTCTACACAGTTCTTTCTATCACCGACACCTAACGTCACCTACTCCGCCTGCTTAGTCGCTAAAATTGAAGAAATGATCGAGACGGAAAAAGCTCCCTTTCCCGCCGAACGTACCTTAATCGTTAGCGGTGTCCTGGAGAGCTGCTTAAACTCAAAGATGGAAGATCACAAAACGCTAAAAACACCGCATCTAAGTGTGACTTACGAAGCGCCAGACGAGTCGCACCACGCACGCTTTTAGATATTGAACGTATCTCTAGCCGAATGGGCTGCCCTCTCCTGCGCACTAATTTGGGCAACAAACAGCCTGTTGCTACGTACGCAGTCCGAACACATTACACCGAGTGTTATGAACGCCATACGGTGCGCTGTAGCTGGCGCGGCGTTTTGGCTAGCCATTCCGTTTGATAACGTCCCTTTAGCTAGCCTAATAAAGGTAACTACTGCCGAGTGGGTCATGATGCTAGCCTCTCTCTGTGCTTTAGCCTTAGGCGATACGCTGTACCTAATTGCTCTGAAAGAAATTGACGTCTCGCGCACTATGGCGCTTACTGGTACCTTTCCACTGATGACGTTATTCTGGCAAATCTTATTACTTGATGCATCTTTCGATCCGACGCTGATGCTAGGCAGTGCCCTCGTCGTTAGTGGGCTATTCTTCCTTTCTCGTAACAACACGACCGGCGAGCAACCCGTACGCCTACATTGGGGTTTCACCTTATCACTGATTGCCGCCCTGTGCTGGGGATTTTCCACTACATTGCTTAAACCAGCCAGCGTGCACATGAGCGTTATTCAAACCAATGCCATCCGTATGCCGCTAATTGCCCTAGTGCTTTTTTTCACGCATATTCTGCCCAGCGATCATGAGCGCCTACGCGGCATCCAAGTTCGCAGTCTACTGATTGTCAGTGCGACTGGTCTACTCGGTATGGGCGTTGGCGCCTACCTTTTCATCTACGCCATCACGCAAGCCGATCCAGCTAAAGTCGTTACGCTAACCTCGATTTCACCGCTGTTTGGTATGCTGCTAGCCGCTATGTTCTTGAGAGAAAAAGTTA
>CAXGPR010000076.1:0-16062 GCA_964011675.1 uncultured bacterium | reverse complement strand
TTATCAAAACCGTGACTGTCACCGCCAGAAAAGACGATGTGCAAATCACCACGCGTGCCGGGAATACGACTATCAACTACCGCACTTATACGGTCAGCGTAAGCCCAGTTGTCTTCAATTTCAAAAATGGCTCCATTCTGAAACAAACCGGCTGCTTGATTTGTGTTGGCAGCCCCAGAATGACCTACAGGATAAGCGTATGAGGCGGTTCCCCAGCTGCTGGCACCACCAACTAAACCATCGTAACTGTAAAAGTTATACGCGACATTTTCATCAGCGAATGGCGTAGCTAATGCTGCATCTGTATGCTTCCACAAGACGTAAACACGGTCGGGCGAACGTTCACGATCTACGACAATCGTCGGAAATATACGAACACGGTCTGCAGAAGCTGCCGCAAGGAAAGTATGAGCATCGTCTGTTTGCGCTGTATTAAGACCCAGGTTGGTGTTAACAGCGTCAAAATTACCTACGGTAGCACCGGCAGCAGTCTGATCCCAACCCGATGCTCCTACCATACTCCAATCCTCAGCAGGAACACTCTTGTAAAAAATGGGTGCGGCTGCAATACCAGTCTCAAACCAAGTGACGTGTAATATATCATCATCACCAACGGCAATATCTGGCGAGACACCATCCTTGTCTTGGGCATTCTGATCGATCCGAACTCCACCCATACTACCAATTGTGCCGAGACCGCCTACCATGACCTGCTGCGCTGAACCAAGGAGCAAGCTATCGGCAGCCATCTTGGCTAACATAATATCAGGCTCTGATGCATTAGCTGCGTCCATGCCCTGATAACTAGCCTCATAAACGATATATATGTCGTCAGTCGATGTGATCGCCATACGCGGGAAGGCGGCATTACGGCCGGGAAACGTTCCAGCGCCACCAATCTGCGTTACTGTCGTTGTATCACTAATCACAACAGTATTATTGCTGGGCAACCAGGAACTACCGCCGTCATTTGAGTAATTGAAAAAGATGCCATTATAACCGCGACCACCGTTAGCCTCCATGTGCCTGGCAGCTCCGGCCATATGATGAACCTTGTCATCAGCCGACCAGTCCATCGCATACGAAACGCGTGGGTTACCGTTACTGTCGACAACTAAGTCGACTGTGGAAAACGCACCCGTCATGGCTATGTTCGTGGTGATCATGTCAAAACGCATTGTCCCCGAAACTGAGACAGTATCGGTAAAGGAAACGCCGCCATCAAAGCTCTTGGCATATACTACACCATATGCTGGAGAGTTAGTGGAGGTGTTAGCGCGTACAGTACCACGCTGCTGGATCCAGGCACGGTGAATGACCCCATTATCATCAACCTGCACGGCCTGTGACATGTAACCAGCATTATCCCCAGATGTGAAGTAAGGAACACTCTTCTCAACCTTCTGGAAATTAGCAATAACAGGATAGGTCGCATTTGCGGCCTCGTTGAGGTCAACTAGTACGGTAATATCCGTATCAGTAGAAAACCTCTGCTGACGCGTACTGTCTGACGGGGAAAAACCCGTCGGCGTTTGGTTTTCAAAAATTGGCTGGGCAAAAGAGTTACCCGCCAAACCAAACAAAAAGACAAGCATCAGCAAGCAAAAAGCATTACGCTTTGAACTCATAATAAAATACTCCTTCCATGGACACGACTTGATTTACTGAAAGCGGAACAAATTAGTTGGCTACGACCAATTTCCCTATCGGCAACAGCCCAACTTATATCTAGAGGAGAGTCTAACCGTCCGCCCCCACGAACGCTTAGCTTCTCTGTTACACAGACAAAATCCGGTACAGCCTTAAAGCCATCCCTCCTATAAGTGATTGTTTTAGTTGCCATTTATAATTTTTTTCATTTCTAATCTCTAACCCAATCCCACCCAGATCACCTCTGGCTAGAAGACTGGATATCAAAAACCTTACCTCTACTTATCGGCAGACAAACTTCAAACTTCAGAATTATTTTCCTGCAGCAAACCTCGATCAATGCATCCCCAATACACTCAACGGAGTTTTTCTCCTACGTCATCAGCTTGACTTACTCGACTCTTACCGAGCACCCAAGACAGCTCTTGCCATTTTCTAGGAAGAGCTGTATCTTAATGAGTTAATTTATATGGAATAGAAGGGTCGGAACCCTATTTGTGAGTATCCGACCCTATCTTCCGCTTTCAGACTGTGTCGCGTCCTGGTTGTGGTTGCCGAGTGCTGATCTTTTTCCGTGCACATGGGGGTTGCCCAGATAATCGGCACTCGCGGTCCCGTAGGACTGACTTGTCAACCGTCTGAAGAGCAAGCAGCGTGCCAAGTGGATTTGCCCCCGGCCATATCCCCCTATAGCACAATAAAAACAAGAATTTAGAAAAGGAATTACTTTTAGAAAATCACGGGTTGGCGCCTTGGAACTTTTTGCCTGAACCCATGTCACAGGAGTGCAAGAATGCCCACACTGAAATCTGCGAAGAAAAGGCTGCGCAACAGCTTCAAAGCGCAAGCCCGCAACAAAACCATTACTTCTCGCATGCGCACAGCCATAAAGCGTGTCCGCACGGCAGAAAACAGAGAAACTGCCGAGGCCGCACTCGGCGCCGCAATCTCTGCGATTGATAGCACGGTGCGTAAAGGCCGCTTACATCGCAACACGGCCGCTCGATATAAGTCGCGCCTCTCTCGTTTCGCCAGAAGCTTGGACTGAGCCGATTACTACCTCGCGTAAAAGAAAGATCCATACAGAAAGCCCGCTCTTCCTCTACAAGTAAAGAGCGGGCTTCTTCATACTCTTACTGCGTTTTAAACCGCCTCAATCTCGCGCAATCCCTATGATCACAGCACCGAACCTACTCAAAAGCGCGCGTACTCAAATAGCGCATCCCACTGTCACATAGTATAGTTACCACGATATTACCCGAACCAAGCTCGCGGGCTACTTGCACCGCCATAGCCGCATTAGCCCCCGCTGAGATCCCCACTAGGATACCCTCTTCTCTGGCCAGCCTACGGGCCATTTCATAAGCATCGTCATCCTCAATCGTGCGCACTTCGTCGATAACTTCTCGGTTAAGTATTTCAGGGACGAAGCCAGCGCCAATACCTTCTATATAGCTAAACCCCGGTTCTCCTCCCGAAAGGATGGAAGATCCTGCAGGCTCTATAGCAACTATTTTTGTGGTAAGATCGGCCTCCTTCAAGACCTCCCCAACGCCGGTAATGGATCCCCCAGTGCCAACTCCAGCGACAAAGGCATCAATCTTGCCTTCCATCTGAGCCAAGATTTCCCGCCCCGTCGTACGCCGATGCATTCGTGGATTTTCCGTATTGAGAAACTGTTGTGGAAGAAAATAATCCGGGTTCTGCTCTTTGAGTTCTTGTGCACGTCTAATCGCCCCGCGCATCCCTTCTGCGGCGGGAGTTAGAATCACCTCTGCCCCATAGGCCTGCATTTGCAGTCGACGCTCTCGGCTTGCTGTGTCAAACATTGTAACAATCAGCCTGTAGCCCTTGTAAGCAGCGACCATGGCTAACCCAATACCAGTATTACCGCTGGTCGGCTCAACAATAGTGCCACCTTGCTGCAAAACGCCGTCCTCTTCTGCAGCTTCAATCATCGCCAGCGCGATGCGATCTTTTACGCTACCTCCCGGGTTGGCTGATTCTAATTTCCCCCATACTTCTGCGGAATCGGCGTCGACGACACGGCCCAATCGAACGATGGGTGTGGCACCGATGAGTTCCAGCACATTATTCGCTTTTCTCATGCTCTCCCCCTGCGCAATATCGCCTCAACTCCGCCGCCAAACCCACGTCCTAGCAACCACCAGCAATAGCCGGGACTATGGATATATTATCTCCGTCTTTTAAAGCGGTTTCCTTGCCGTCCAGGAAGCGAATGTCTTCGTCATTTACGAATACGTTGACATAACGCCGAATATCGCCTTTTTCGTCCAAGAGCTTTTCGGCAATACCGCTATAGGCCGCGTCGAGCGCGTCAATCAGGTCTCCAACCGAACCCGCCTCTACAGAAACTTCCGACTCATTGTTTGTCAACTTGCGCAAGGGTGTTGGTATATTAACGGTTACAGCCATTGCTGCCTCCTATTGAGGTGTGAGTAAGTGCAATTGTTCTAACGCCTTTGATGCCAAGGTCTCTCCTGCGATATCGCTTACGCGCATGTAGGCTTTCCGCGCCTGCTCTACCCGCTCTGTATCCCGATACAAATTGGCCAAATTAAACCAAGCCTCTGGATTAGCAGCATTCAAAGTCAAAGCCGATTGATAAGCATCTTCCGCTACATCATACTGCCCAAGCGCGCGCAGTGCTACACCCAGTGCCGTCCACGTTACCGCTTCTGGGGCATGAAATAAACCTTCGCGATAATAGTGCACCGCGCTCTGGAGATTTTTCCGATACTGTAGAGCAATATACCCCAGTTTTTTCTGGGCTTCTCCCAGCGTATTCCCGAGCAACAGGGCTTCCTTGTAAGCCGCTTCAGCTTCTTCCCAACGCCCCGTGCGCAGGAGCACTGATGCCAAGTTTAACCGAGCATGCATTACATTGGGATCATCGGCCAGCACTAGACGAAACTGTGATTCGGCCTCGCTAAGCCGGCCCTGGCGCATATAGAGTCTACCCAAATTGTTGCGAGAAGCTGGATGATGCGATCTGAGACTTAGTGCATGTAAATAGGCTTTCTCTGCATGCTGCCATTGGCTCCGCTCTACGAGCGCATCCCCCAAGCGCAGATGGGACTTCAGCATATCCGGCCCCTTGACGACAGAATCCGACCATAAACTAAGCTCATCTCGCCAAACTTCTGTGCGACCGACTGTTAGTAGAGCCAAAATGATAGTATAAATAGGCAGGGTGATAAGAGCCACTCTCCCCATGTTCTTGAACGCGTTGGCGAAGATCACCCCAAAGACAATGCCCCCACCAACCAAGGCCAGATAGATTCGGTGTTCGTTTACCAAAACGATCAGAGGCACCGCGGAGGCAGGTATGAGTGCAATCGTCCACCAACCAAGGCCAAAAACAGACGATCGACTGACCTGCACCAGAGAAAGTAGACCAATCGAAAGGACACACAACCCGGACAGCAACACGGCAGCTTCCAAAGGCGACTGCGAGACAAAAAACTGGTGTTCAGCGCTAAGATCCACGGGGATGAATGCCAGCCACACGTAGTATAAATAGGCTTTAATCTGGGTCCAAACCTGCTCTTCAAACGACCGCACCGGGCTGCCCAGGGCTTTCCCGACAATTTGATTTGACATAAACAGATAAAAGCCGAAGAGTATCCAGTGGACTAACTGTCCCCTTAAACGCTCGAGGATCGGACGTCCCAACAGCCAATCGCACAGCGGCATTAGTGCGAGGACGACGCATCCCACTGATTTACTCAGCAAAGAAAAGGTAAATCCGAGCGCGGACAGTACAAAAAATATGCGCTCTGACAGAGTTTCCGACCAACGCGTATAAGACCACAGCGCGAATAGCGCCCCCAAAGCCATAAGCAATTCTGACCGACAGCTCACGTAGTGCACTGTCTCAACGGCCAACGGGTGGAAGGCAAAAAATATAGAGGCGACCCAAGCAACTGTGGTGGAAGGATATAGTCTGCGAACAAGGGCCAGAACGAGGACCGCGTTCAGAACATGAATAGCGATATTCATCGCACGATAGCCGCGCACGGCCAATCCGTCCAACGCGTAGTTTACCGCATAAGATGTCAGCACGACTGGCCTATACATCGCTTGTTTTTCATCAAGAGAAAATCGAGAAGGATCCACAAAAAAGAACGGAATAGACTCGAGGGCACGTATGTGGGGATTTTGGACTATGGAATGGAAGTCATCGTAGTGAAAGGTCCGATCGCCTCCGGGCCATTGCACAGCGACAATTGCGCACATCAACAACAAAGCTCCAACAGGAGAATTGTTCACGCCGACGCTCAATCCGTCAGGCGAAAAGACACTTCGACAAAATCGCGCTTATCCTCACTCCACCCAAAGCACTTATGCTCCTTTATTTCGGGCACCGCCCTGTCCGAACGAGGACCATAAACAGAAACTACGAGGTAAAACGCATCTGGGTACGTCGGCTCATCGCCAAAGAACGCGCATGCTTGAGACTTATCTTCCTCAGAAAAGTAGGCGTCGCAGTCTACATGAGAATGATAAAATCCTGCGATCCTCCCACCTTCTTTCTCTGCTTGGGAAATAATTTTATGCTGTTCAGCCGGGTCGATTAGGTAGGCGTTACGATTAGTGCGGGGAAACTGCACAGGATCCTGCTGGTGCATCTTGTCCTGTATATTCTCACACGCGCGGACCTGAACTGGAACGTTTTGCTTTTCAAACGTCATCATGCCACAGCACTCGCCGTCGCCGTATTCATCAATCGCCTGTGCACAAATTCGCTCATAGTCTGCTTGCGTCATCGCCAACTCTTCCATTTCGACACCTATTACCTTCCGCCTCTCATTTCAACGAATTCGCTTAAAGCTAACTGCCACATGGGCGTGCTCATATACTTATCACCACTGTCGCAGAAAATCGTAACGACAACGCCTTCTTTTAACTGACGCGCCACTTCGATGGCGGACCAATATGCAGCCCCTGAAGATTGACCAACAAGTGTGCCATATTCACGAGGCAACCGCAAGGCCGTATCATATGCATCCTCTGTGTCGACGGCGACTTTGTGATCGAGGAACGATTCGTCATAAATTCCCGGAACGATCGAGCTTTCCATATGCTTTAAGCCTTCAATGCCGTGAAAAGGATCTGCTGGTTCTGCTGCAATTATTTGAATATCTTTGTTAAACCGTTTCAGGCCCCGTCCTGTTCCCATAACGGTGCCACTTGTCCCAATAGTAGCGATAAAGTGCGTTACCCGTCCCTGTGTCTGCTCCCAGATCTCGGGCGCTGTGGTGTCGTAATGGGCTTGCCAGTTCGAAGGGTTGTTATACTGGTCTGGCTTAAAGTAGGCATCAGGATCAGCCTCGTATATCTTGCGTGCCTCAAGTATAGCGCCATCCGATAGTTCACTAGGATCCGTGTACACAACCTCAGCACCGTAAGCTGCAAGAACAGCTTTGCGCTCTCGGCTCACGTTGGCAGGCATAGCAAGCTTAACTGGGTAGCCCTTAGACGCTCCAATCATTGCGTAAGCAATACCCGTATTACCCGAAGTGGAATCGAGTATAGTCTTTCCCGCTACGAGTCTACCCTCTCGCTCTCCGTCTTCAATCATACGTCGGGCAGGACGATCTTTGACCGACCCACCAGGATTAAAAAATTCTAATTTGGCGTAAACCTCAACGCCCGGTGGAATCGACGCATCTTGCAGACGTAAAAGCGGCGTGTTGCCGATTTGTTCGACAATCGTTCGCCCTATCAAATGATCCTCACTCCCTTACAGCGGCGTTTCAATAGACTCTTTTGAATCACGTATGAGCTCTCAAATTAACCCCGCGCGACGATGACTAGCCGGCACAGCAACCCGTAACGCAATAGATGTAATGGCAAATATATTCTTCCCTTCGGAAGTGTCAACATCGGCGAGGCTTTGCTTGACACCTGTTACAGCAGCCCTTAATTTGAGACATTTGCATAGTTTCTCGGCGCTCAAACACCCTCCCACAAAGAAAAAATCATGTCATTAGAAACGGAATTTCTCGGTGATTGGGAGCGAACACATACCTGCGGCTCGCTCAATTCCGAACAAGTTGGTCAACGCGTCTTATTAATGGGATGGGTTGCTCGCCGTCGAGACCACGGCGGCGTCATATTCATCGACCTCCGCGACCGCTATGGACTCACACAGATCGTATTCAATCCGCAACACGATGTGCAAACACATGCGAAAGCAGATCCGCTACGCAGCGAATTTGTTCTTGCCGTTCAGGGAACGGTTGAAGCGCGTCCAGATGGCATGGTAAACGAAAAACTCGCAACCGGCACAATCGAGGTAAACTGCGACCAACTCCGCATTCTCAACACCTCCCCCACGCCTCCCTTCCTTATCGAAGACTCGATTGACACGGGAGAGGAAATCCGGCTCCGGCATCGCTATTTAGACTTGCGTCGCACTCGTATGCAGAATAATCTACTGCTCCGCCATCGGGCCTACCAGGCCACGCGAACATTCCTATCTGCAAGAGATTTCATCGAAGTAGAAACTCCCTTCCTCACTAAAAGCACACCTGAGGGAGCGCGTGACTACCTTGTGCCAAGTCGAGTGCACTCGGGGGAATTCTTCGCTCTCCCCCAGTCTCCGCAGACCTACAAACAGCTGCTTATGATCTCCGGATACGACCGCTACTTCCAAATCGTAAAATGCTTTCGAGACGAGGATTTGCGCGCCGATCGCCAGCCTGAGTTTACGCAGATTGATATCGAGATGTCTTTCGTGCGAGAAGAACATGTCATGAGTATGGCAGAACAGCTCACAAGAGAGATGTTTACTCAGCTTCGCGGCATTGAACTTCCCGATCCATTTCCGCAGCTAACCTACGCTGAAGCAATGGACCGGTTTGGGTCCGATAAGCCCGATCTGCGGTTCGACTTAGAACTGCAGCCCATATCAGAAGCTGCAAAGGCTTCTGAATTTAAGGTGTTTCACAGCGTCCTCAAGTCAGGTGGGCAAGTAAAGGGTATTAATGCGAAAGGCTGTAGCTCGTTCTCTCGCAGTCAAATAGATGATTTAATTACCTTTGCCCAAGACGTCGGTGCTAAAGGTCTCAGTTGGATTAAACACACGCAGAAAGGCCTCGAATCTTCCATCGTCAAGTTTTTCCCGGAAGCTGCACAGGCGTTACTGATTCACGAGATGGCGTCGGAACCGGGTGACTTACTGCTCTTTATTGCCGATCAACCCTCTATCGTCGAACGCGTATTGGGAGCCCTGCGATTGGAAATGGCCAAACGCCTCGGTTTAATTGAGAAGGAAAACTGGAAGCCTCTGTGGGTTACCGAATTTCCTCTGTTGGAGCACGATGAAGAGGAAAACCGTATGGTCGCTATTCACCACCCGTTCACGTCTCCCCTTGAAGAAGATGTCGATCTTTTGCAATCCTCCCCCCAAAAAGCGCGCGCACGAGCTTACGATTTGGTCCTCAACGGCAACGAGATCGCAGGAGGGAGCATTCGTATATCTCAGCGCGCTGTTCAGAGCCAAGTTTTTGATCTGCTGGCACTGACGCCCGAAGAGGCTTCTGAAAAGTTTGGTTTCCTGCTCGAGGCGCTGGAGTATGGAGCCCCACCACACGGAGGTATCGCTTTCGGCTTTGATCGTTTGGTCGCACTATTGGCCGGTGAAGATTCTATTCGTGATGTCATTGCCTTCCCAAAGACAAACAAGGCCGTCGGACTCATGGAATCCTCGCCCTCCCCGACTGAGGACAAACAGCTCCGAGAACTAGGTATACGTACTACCTTGTAGACAGTATCTAACTCATTGGTTTTTGCTTGACATCCCCATACTGGGATGTTAAATTTTTAGGACCCTATATTATAAAAAAAGTATTCGCAAACCCCCTATGCTGAGGGTTTGCGTCTCTCATTATGGCTTTATCGCCACCGGAGGAAACCTTAATGATCCGTCGTTTTGCAACAATCAAGAGATTGGGCGTCGGCTTAGCGTTCGTAGCCCTACCTCTGGTAGCTGGCTGTGGAGGCGTTTCGCAAGAAGAAATGGCCGCAATTGAGAAACAGCAGTTGGCAACGGAAGCAGCAGAGCAAAAAGTCGCAGACTTACAGGCCGAAAAAGCAGATTTAGAGAGCCAATTAGCAGAGAAGAAGGCGACAAAGGAAGCCCTTGAGAAGAGGCTGACAGGAACACAAGACAACTTGGATAACGAGTGAGCCTAGGAGATTTGAAAGCCATGAAAATGACAGCTATTAGCGGCTTGGTTCTGGCACTTGTTATCGGCCTGAGCTCCGTCGCCCAAGCACAAGAAGACAAAATGACGCGGGAAGAGTACGTCGCCAAAATGGCTGACTTGCAGCAGCGCGAAGCCGCGGCGCAGCAGCAAATTGAAGCGCTTAATGGACAAATCGACGATCTAAACGGACAGTTGAATTCCTGTGATTTGGCCATTGCCGACCTGAATGATCAAATTCTCACCCTCGTCGATGCTTCACAAACGCAGGTTGATGCTTTTGGCAACCGCTTGGACGCCATCATCGGACAGCTTGAAGGGCTGCTTTCGTTAGCTCCGGAAGTGTTGATCCAACGGAGAGGTGAAGTAAAGGCGCTGTCCGCCGAAGTTGATGATATGAAAGGCAACAAAATTGCCGCGATACCCGAGATGGCTGAAAAATTAGCTCGTATTGATTCCCTTCTCGGTCAGATCAAGGCACGCATCGCTCAGCCCGTCACCATTGACTACACCGTTGAGCGTGGTGATAACCTCTGGAGTATAGCCAAGAAGGAAAGCGTTTACGACGATCCTTACATGTGGCCTCGTATTTATCGCGCTAACAAGGAAAAGATCAAAGATCCCGACATAATCTTTCCCGAACAGACATTTGCAGTGCCTTTCGGAGTGGCCGAAAACCAGTACTTAGTCAACCGGGGTGATTTCCTCTTCAAGATTGCTGCCGATGTATACAACGACGCTAGCAAGTGGCACAAGATTTACGAAGCAAACAAAACTCAAGTCGTAGAACCTCACTTGATCTTTCCAGCTCAGGTATTGGAGATTCCAAGCAACTAAGATCGTTGGTAATTTCTTGATTTAGAATAGCACATACATAGTCAAAAAGGGGGTTGTTCCTTCTTCAACGGAAGGATGCAAGCCCCTTTTTGCTTTTAATAGATTTGAAATCGATTGGACGAAAAACAAACTCTGTCCCTTGCTGGTATTGACCCCCTTGCCCTTTTTGGCAAGCATGACGAACACCTTTCCTTCATTGAAAAAAAGTATGGTGTAACCCTCGTTGCACGAGGCGACGCGCTCCTGATAACCGGTAAAGGAGACTCCGTAAGTGAAGCCTCTGGGCTCCTCACTCATTTAGTGGATCGCCTGCGAAAAGGGCCAAAAATCAACGAAAGCGAGTTAGCAGCTCTCATACAGCAGAGTCCTGCCCCCCCCGCCTATGAAGAAGTGGCCGATGAGCAGAACGTCGCTCATACTTATAAAGGTTGCATCCGCCCTCGCACACGAGGACAAGTGCGATATATCGAAGCAATCGCCCAAAACGATATCGTATTCGGCATTGGTCCAGCTGGAACAGGGAAAACTTATTTAGCTGTGGCCATGGCTGTAGCAGCCCTTCGGCAAAAGAAGATATCCCGAATCCTACTTGCGCGACCTGCGGTAGAAGCAGGTGAGAAGCTCGGCTTTCTCCCGGGTTCATTTGAAGACAAGGTCGATCCCTATTTACGTCCTCTCTACGATGCTCTCCAAGATCTGATGGAACCGGAAAGACTTGGACGCCTGCAGAGCATGAAAGTAATCGAGGTAATTCCCCTAGCTTATATGCGAGGCCGCACGCTGAATGATGCTTTCATAATTTTAGACGAAGCACAAAATACAACGCCGCAGCAAATGAAGATGTTTCTCACTCGCTTAGGCGCCCATTCCAAAGCCGTTGTAACGGGCGATATAACGCAAACTGATTTAGGTAAGGATCAGCCCTCTGGATTGGTAGAAGCACCTAGGATTCTAACCAATATAAAAGGGTTGGCCTTCGTACAACTTCGTCAAGATGATGTCGTTCGCAACTCGTTAGTTCAGAAGATTATCAAGGCTTATGAACGCTATGAACAGCCTCCTTCTGAAGGCTAATTTCAGCAAAATCCAGCAATGAATCTACGTCAACTTGCTCCCTCATGGCTCTCTCCGACGCGCGGTAAAGGCTCCGGACAGACCGCAGAGTCTTGGTCGTATTCTACCATCGGGATCTTTAGACTTTTTCTGGCCGTCACAGTTATAGCTCTACTAACCTATTTTTCACCATATCAACGGCCCCACAATATCCCTCAACTCCGCATCGAGACGACCGCTCTTGAAAGCATTCGAGCCCCTTTCCTGTTTCACGTTCCAAAAAGTAGCAGCGAACTATCGCAGGAGCGACTTGAAGTCGAGGCCAGTATTCCCACCGTCTTAACACGTATAAAGCCCGTTGCTCGCACCCAATTAGCCCGATTTGATTCCGTCTTTTCGATCATGGCACCCGCCATTCGTGTCCAAATGGCTGATTCTCTCAAACAGCGCCATTTACAGCGTGCCCTGCCTCTTGTTGTAGGTTCCCTTTCAGTTGAAGCCCTTAACACGCTCGTCGCCGTGCTGTCTACGGCCAGCGAGCCCTACGTGGACGATTTTGGGGTAGTATGCAGACAGATCCTGTCTGCTTTTTACACGACGGGCATTATTGCCTCTAAAAGACCGCTGACAGCGGCACCGACACCGGAAGTTCGCATAGGGCAGCGTACTCTTGATAGCGCGCTTCTCTACAGCGAACAATCGCTCAAACAGGGGGCAATGATGAACTATATTGCACCCTATCGGATAATTGCCGACCGAGACGCCGTTGAAGCTGTGCATGAACTGCTAACTATTTTTATCCAGCCTGATCTGCGTATTGAAGTGGAAGAAACAGCTCGCCTACGAAACGAAGCCCGTTCGGGCGTGGCCAGCATAAAAAGGCTATATGCGCCGGATGATACCATCATCGAAAAGAACGACACGATCACCCAAGACCACATCGAAGCACTAGATGCGCTAGCCGAACGCGTCGCCCAGCAAGAAGCGGAAAACCCGATAAAGCGCCTGTTACAGATAATCTCCTCGGCAACGATCGCTGCATTTTTAGTTTTTATATTCGGCTACTATTTAGCTACACGGGAACGGGGCATTTTTGACAAACCTTCTCAGCTTCTGCTCCTTGCCATTTTAACCGTATCGACTGCTGCAATTGGCTCCTATTTAAAAACAAACGAACTCGATGTATTTCTAGTCCCAACCCCGCTGGCAGCGATGCTTGCAACAATCCTGCTTTCGCCTCAGGCGGGCCTCGTGCTTTCCTTCTCCTTGGCCCTGTTTATAGGTCACATTTTTGGAAACTTCTACGTTGCGCTGATATGTGCGCTTACCGCAGCAATCGCCGTCTATACAGTTAGGCACGTACGTCATCGCAATCAGTTTTACCGCTCAATGATCTTTCTGCCTCTCTCATATACCCTACTTATTACTTCTGCTGATATTTTGCAATTCGTACCGCTAGAGTCCATTTATTCCCACGTTTTGCCCGGCATTTTTATCGGCATCGCAGCTCCCATTTTAGTTATTGGCTTGCTGCCCATATTTGAAAGCATCTTTAACATAACCACCGATATTACGCTCCTCGAACTTTCCGACCTCAATCGCCCCCTATTACGCGAGCTCGCCATTCGCGCCCCAGGCACCTACACCCACAGCTTAATTATGGCCAACCTTTCGGAAAGCGCAGCAGAAGCAATCGGCGCGAATGCGCTGCTCGCTCGAGTGGGATGCTACTACCACGATATTGGCAAAATGCTCAAGCCGGAGTATTTTAGCGAAAATCAAGGGCTGCGCGGAGGGAGAAATCCTCACGACCAGTTGACGCCCAATATGAGCATGCTCATTATATCTTCGCACGTGAAGGACGGGTTAGAGCTAGCCGAAGAGCACGGCCTGCCCAAAGCGTTATGCGACCTAATACCGCAACATCACGGGACCACAGTTATTGAGTACTTTTACAACAGAGCTGTCGAGTTGGGTGGAGGAGGCGTGCGCAAAGAGGATTTCCGCTATGACGGTCCACGACCACAAACTAGAGAAGCCGGTATTCTTATGCTGAGCGATTCCGTTGAATCTGCTGCCCGGACTCTTGCCGAGCGGACGCCCAACCGAGTCCGTCAGCTCGTGGGCAATATCATTCAGCAGAAGTTTACTGCTGGCGAATTAGACGAATGTGCCCTTACGCTTCAAGACCTGCACAAAATAGAGGACAGCTTCATACCTGTTCTGATGGGCACGTTACATGGTCGCGTAGAATATCCCTGGCAGAAACGAGGACAGCAGGCACGCCGAGCCAGCTGAGATTGCCTCATGACGACGCTGCTAGTAGAATTTGAATTAGAAGGATCTGAGCTGCCAACGGCGCTGATAGCCTTATTTGAAGAGCTAACCCAATCCGTGGTTCATGCTCATGACTTGAGAGGACCGGTATCGCTCATTCTAATCGATGACAAACAAATGTGCGCGCTAAATAGTCAATTTCGATCAAAGAATCGCACAACCGACGTCTTATCTTTTGACTTAGGCCCCCTGCCAGATTTGCAGAGAGACGAAGAAGTGCCCTGTAAAGAGATTTACATATCCGTTGAACAGGCTCACCGCCAGGCTCTGGACTTGGGCGTCTCTCCTAACGAGGAACTCGCCAGAATATTTGTCCATGGCCTACTGCATCTGTGCGGTTGGGAACACGCAACAAAAGATAAACTACACGCAATGGAACAGGAGACCGATGCCATTTTAGCGCGCAACGGACTCCTACCTCAATAGACTGTTTTGGTCGACAGTTTAACCGAAAGGGGCCCCCTGTTTGGAACCTCCGCAATCTGATCCTTCTCAATGGTGGCAATTGGCCGCTTCAATCGTTTTTATTCTATCTTTAGTCGAGCTATTCTTACTGGCGAGCTATGAAGCGACCTTCACCCTTTTATCGCGCTCGTCACTTGAAAAGCTGGTTGAAAATAATGTAAACCGAGCTCGGTCAATGTTGAGCATTTATGAGCCGAGACATAGGCTGCAACTTATGGCACGCATAGGCGAAGCTCTAGGCGTTATCAGCTGTACGCTCTCTCTGCTCTACCTCGTACGCCCCCTCTATATTTCTCATGGATTACCGGGTTATTACAGCCTGATCACCTCTTTCGTCGGCACGCTCGTCGCGTCTTTCATCGTGCTATCTGCACGCCGACGACTACGCTTTGACGACGAAAGCGAAGACTTGCGCGTGGCTCCATTGGCTATGGCGTTTGTTCCCCTACACACGCTCCTAGCCCCCTTCACTAACCTACTGGACAAACTGACTTCGGGTAATTATTCCGACGAAGATTTTCGAGCAGAAAAAGAGGAAGAACTGCGCAGCATTGTCGAATCTGAAGGTGAATCAGGAGTTATTGAAGAAAATAAACGCGAAATGATTCAAGGCGTGTTCGGTTTTCACGATCGAATCGTTCGCGAGGTCATGATCCCCCGCGTCGACATGATTGCATTAGAGCAGTCTGCGACGCTGGAAGAGTTGATCCGAGAGATTAAAGAGAAGGGGCACTCTCGCCTGCCTATTTATGACGAGTCACTGGATAAAATACGCGGTATTGCCTACGCCAAGGATCTATTGCAGCTCATTCTAACAGAACACGATGCTATCGACACCCAGATGCCCTTAAAAAATCTCATCGATCAGCCGCCCAACAGCCAGACCTTTGACTTTATACACGAAGCATACTACGTGCCGGAAACAAAGAAAATCGACCTTCTTCTCAACGATATGCGTGGCAATAAAACGCATATGGCAATAGTACTCGATGAGTACAGTGGCACCGCAGGTCTCGTCACGACGGAAGATCTAATCGAGGAAATTGTTGGAGACATCCAAGACGAATATGACGAAGAAGATGAGCAACTCTTCACTTGGGTCGTGCCAGAAGAGACCCTGCTCGTTAATGCACGTATAGACATCGAAGACCTCAACGAACTAATGAACATTGGCCTCCCTACGGACAGTGGCTTTGAGACACTGGGGGGATATATATTCGATCATTTGGGGGAAATACCCGCTGAGGGACAGAGCTTTCAAGAAGAGGCTTTAGAGATGACTATACTCAAGGTCGAAGGCCAGCGAATCGGGCAGGTTCGGTTGAAGCGTATAGAGGTCCAACAGGAAGAAGAATCAGCATAAGGGGTTGCGCAACCAACCGCTATCATTTAGATTGTATTGAAATGATGCGGGGTGGAGCAGCCTGGTAGCTCGTTGGGCTCATAACCCAAAGGTCGCAGGTTCAAATCCTGCCCCCGCTACCAA
>CAXGPR010000075.1:0-16132 GCA_964011675.1 uncultured bacterium | reverse complement strand
ATCTTGGTAACCCACGATTTAGAACTGGCCCAGCGCACCCAGCGCATAATCCGCTTACGCAACGGAGCCGTATTCTCTGATTCCGTTCTGACAAATAAAAACGAAGCCCGATGAGCTGGATCCTAAATATGGCGTGGCGCGACAGCCGCCGCCAGCGTCGCCGCCTAGTTTTCTACACTGCTGCCATTGCCATCGGCATCGCCGCTCTCGTTTCTCTGCGCAGTCTTGCCACCAGCCTAGAAGAGGAGGTCGACTTACAGGCCAGTGCACTGCTAGGCGCCGATATGGAGATAGAGAGCAACCGGCCTTTCTCAAAAGATTTACAATCGGCCATTGACTCCCTAGGCGGTCAACGCGCCGATCAAGTGCAGTTTACCTCTATGATTTTCTTGCCGCGCGGAGACCATGCACGGCTCGCACAGATTCGTGCGCTGGAAGGCCCCTTTCCCTTTTACGGCCAGCTGCAGACCGATCCTCCACAGGCCGCAGATAGCTTCCGCCAAGGTGCTGGGGCCCTCGTAGACGATAACATCATGATGCAGTTCAATGCCCAAATAGGTGACTCCATTAAAGTGGGCAACGCTCTGTTCCGCATCGAAGGGCGCCTGATAGAGATCCCCGGTGAAACCTCGCTACGCAGCGATGTGCAGCCGCGCGTCTACCTGCCCATGCGCTATTTGGACAAAACGCACCTGATCCAGCGCGGCAGCCGCGTCGAGTATGCAACCTTTCTCAAACTGGCACCCGAAACCGACCCAGAAGAGCTTAAAGGGACGCTGCGCAAGCGCTTTAATCAGGACCGCAATGATGTAGACATTGACACCGTAGAAGATCGCAAGCGACAGATCGGTCGTTCCCTGAGCAACTTGTATCGCTTTCTCAACTTGGGCGCATTTATCGCACTTATTCTCGGAGCCGTAGGCGTGGCCAGCGCAGTGCACGCCTATGCCGCACAAAAGCTCGATACGGTTGCCATCCTTCGCAGCCTCGGCGCGTCGTCCAATCAGACCTTTGCCATCTACCTGCTTCAGGCCGGTGCAATGGGTCTTCTCGGATCCCTCGGCGGTGCCCTGCTGGGTGCGGCGACTCTACAGCTCTTACCGACGCTGCTACGCGATGTGCTTCCCCTAACCGTAGAACCAACTCCGGCTCTGTGGCCCGTTATACAGGGCACGCTTGTCGGCCTAGGACTGGCCCTACTCTTTGCAGCTCGTCCCCTCCTATCTGTGCGTGAAACGCCCCCGCTGCGTGCGCTGCGTGCCGCCTACGAAAACGACATCAACGCGAGCGGTCGCCTCTTCCGGATCGCGGCAAACGTATTCCTAGTCGCCGGCGCTCTCCTCTTTGCACGCCACCTAACGGGGCGGATGGATTATGCGCTAGGATTCACCGGAGGCACCACGTTAGCCTTCGTGCTCCTAGCAGCGGTAGCCCGCCTCCTCACCTGGGGTGCACGACGCTTTTTCCCAGCGCGTTGGAGCTACGAGTGGCGCCAGGGACTGGCCAACCTCTTTCGGCCGCACAACCAGACGCTTATGCTGCTTCTGGGCCTCGGCCTAGGTACATTTCTCATGTCTACTCTCTACCTGGCACAGAGCGCACTCGTCTCACAAATAGAAGACGTCGGCGGCGGTGAACGGCCCAATGCCGTCCTGTTTGACGTTCAGTCCGATCAAGTGGAGGGCATAAAGAAAATCTTCTCGGATTTGGATCTGCCCATCATGCAGCACGTGCCCATTGTCACCATGCGCGTGCACAGCGTCAAAGACGTGCCCGTCGACCAGCTGCGATCAGAGGGCCGCGGCCGAGGATCCTGGGCCCTCACACGCGAATACCGCTGTACCTATCGCGACACGCTCAACGTGAGTGAAACGCTGGTTGAAGGACAGTGGCACGGCAGCGTTAGAGGAGATACGACCTACATCTCACTCGAGCGCGGCATTGCCGGTAACCTCGGCGTCACGATCGGGGATTCCCTCGTATTCGACGTGCAGGGCGTGCTCATTCCCGTAATAGTCGGCAGCCTACGCGAAGTGGACTGGCAGCGCGTTATGCCCAACTTTTTTGCTGTCTTTCCGATGGGCATACTGGAAGCAGCACCGCAGTTTCACGTGCTCATAACGCGTTTCGGCCAATCGGAACAATTAGCGCAGCTACAGCGCCGCAGTATTGCACGCTACCCTAACGTATCTATTATCGACCTCGACCTCATTCTCTCAACGGTCGACGCCATCTTGGACAAGGTCTCTTTTGTCGTGCAGCTGCTGGCCCTCTTTAGTATTGCCACGGGTCTGCTCGTTCTCGTGGGCATTATCGCAGGCAGTCGCTTCCAGCGCGTGCGAGAAAGCGTTCTGCTACGCACGCTCGGAGCGAGCCGCAGTCAGGTGGGTCGCATCATGGCATTGGAATACGTCTTCTTGGGGGGATTTGCAGCGCTGACGGGATTGACGCTGTCTATAGGTTCAGCTTGGGCTCTGTCATTCTTCGTGTTTGAAGTGCCCTTTCAACCCAATATATGGCCGCTCTTTATCGCCCTGCCCGTCATTTGTTTACTGACAGTTTTAGTTGGACAACTCTCTGGAAAGGGGATTAACGAAAGTCCCCCCCTAGAAATCCTGCGCACGATCGGCTAGCGCGTTTCTGGTGCGTCCTGCGGTAGCGCTGCAGCCAACCCATACCGCTGAGCAACGAGTGGTCCCACGACCTGCCATACGTTTTCAGCAACGACCTTGTGGCCTTCTGCCGTGGGATGATTTCCGCGAAAAAGTCGCTCTTCATCGGGTACAAGCACAACGCCTTCCAGTAGAAACGGCACGAGCGCAGCATCGTTTTTTTCGGCCAACTCGGGAAATAGAGTGCGAAATTCATCCGTGTAGTCGACGCCCATATTAGGGGGCATCTGCATCCCAACTACGACGAGTGCTATTTCTGGATATTTAGAGCGAACCTTGTCTATAATGCCCTGTAAATGATTGCGCGTCGTCTCCAAATCGATGCCGCGCAGGGCATCGTTAGAGCCCAACTCCAGCACGAATACGTCGACCTTTCGACGCAGGACCCAGTCGATACGTCGCAGTCCACCAGCAGAAGTCTCTCCGCTCAGCCCAGCATTGACCGCTTCACAGGGCCAACCCAGCGAATCAAAACGAGCCTGAATAAGAGCTGGAAATGCCTGGTCTCGATCGACTCCGTATCCGGCGGTAAGACTGTCGCCGTAAAACATGATAACGCGCTGCGTGCTGTCTGGAGGTGCCGTTTCACTGCCTTCTGCCCCTCTTGCTGGGCCGAATATTAACGCCATCAGCACCATGAGATGCGCAAACAACCATCCACGTCCGCTGTATTCTGTTCCCATCATCCCTTTAGTGCTCCCACCGTTATACCTTTTGTCAGATACTGCTGTAGAAAACCGTATACCACCAGCGTAGGCGTCATGATTAATACCAAGCCGGCAAAAGCCATACCCCAGTCACTGCGGTATTGACTCACGATTGTAATATTAGCTAGCCCAAGTGGGAGTGTGCGCAAATGCTGAGATCCCTCACCCGAAAGAAACATAAAGGCCATGAAAAACTCGTTCCACGTGCTTAGAAAGGAAAAAATACCCACCGTTATTAACCCGGGACGAGCCAGAGGTAGCATAATAGACCAAAAAGCGCGGAATTCACCCGCCCCGTCAATCAGCGCCGACTCGTGCAGACCCGAGGGCAGCGATTTGAAAAAACCCGTCAGGATAAAAACGGCGAAGGGCATACCAAATGCAACGTAGACTATAAGTATACCCCACATAGAATTGAGTAAGCCAAAGTCTTTCATTTGAAAAAACAGAGGCACGATAGCCAGCTGTAGCGGAACCATCAATCCAGCTAAAAAGTAGAAGAAAAGAGGGCGCACTCCTGGGAAGGTAAAGCGAGCCAAAGCATAGGCGGCCATAGCCGAAAGTAACAGTGAGCCCAACACGGTAGCCACCGTAAGCAACACGCTGTTGAGAAAGTAGTCGCCAAAAAACCCTTTGGTCCAAGCATTCGTAAAATTTACCCACTGCAAGTCGTTAAGTGCCGGTAAGCTAAACGGATCGAGAAAGATTTCTCGGTCCGTCTTTAACGACGTGTAGAGCAGCCACAGCATGGGAAATAGCACGATGACCAGATAGCTACACAAGGCGCAGTAAACAAGCGACTTAAGGACTATTGCCATTGGCTTATCACGGGACGTTTCGCTCATAATGATCTCAGAATTCTACCGTTTCGCGCTTCATCGCGCGCAGCGTTGCTGTCGTACCAAAAAAGACCATGAGAAATAGCAGTACGGCAATCGCCGTAGCCTCCCCCACCTTAAACTCGCCGAACATAGCCTGCACCATACGGGTGCCGATCACATGATTATCCGTCGTCGGCGCCTGATTAGTCAGTAGCCAAATCACTTCAAATGCCTTCATCCCTCCAATAATCATAAAAACGACAGATATGGACAGGACTTCCCAAATGAGGGGCATAGTGATAGACCAAAACTGACGCCACGCAGACGCCCCATCAATATCAGCGGCTTCGTAGAGGCTCTGAGGAATACTCTCCATAGCAGCCAAGAACAGAATCATGTTAAAGCCAGCAGCTCCCCAAATAGCCATCGGGACGAGCGCCCAGTAGAGATTGTCTTGGGCCAGCCAAGCATACCCTTCAAACCCATCAAGTCCAAGCGAGACCAGCACCGTGTTAATTGGTCCTCCCTGAGGGTTATACAGATGCATCCACAACAGCGTCGCCGCCACGCCCCCCAATATGTTGGGAAAAAAGAACGCTATGCGGAACAGCTGCGCCCCGCGCACTTGGCGACTGATGCACACGGCGAGAAAGAGCGCCAAGGGCAAGACGCAAGCGGGTATGACAAACATGATAAACAGGTTGTTACTCAGTGCGATCCAGAATTCGTCGCTCTCTAGCAAGAGTCGCTCAAAGTGCAGCAGGCCAACAAATACCATATCCGTTAGCCCATCCCAGCGCACCGTGCTCCAGGCAAAAGACTTCACGCTCGGCACGATAACAAAGAGCGTGTAAAACACCGCTGCCGGTCCCACAAAAAAGACGACCCATCCCCACGGCAAACGCACTCGGCCACTCGGATGGGTTACGGCCCCTTCACGCCGCTGCTGCCACTGCCGAACGGTCGTAAACAGCCAATAGCCGATAGCCAATGCCAACAGCCCCAAAAGCAGCATGGGCTTCCACACGTGTCGCACGGTT
This sequence comes from uncultured bacterium, assembly GCA_964011675.1. Lineage (GTDB taxonomy): Bacteria > Latescibacterota > UBA2968 > UBA8231 > UBA8231. The sequence continues at coordinate 10,892 of CAXGPR010000075.1, read as the reverse complement.
ATGCGATCCGGATCAGCCGCGCGATTGCGCACCATTGCCGCCGCCGATTCAAGCTCGGCAGCACCCTCTTCGGGCGTACTCTGTCCGTTAATAATCTTAAAACGCACGTCGTTGAGGAACTGTTCCATCTCGGGGAATCCTTCCCCTGGAGCCGAACCGTAGGTTGTCGTCGCACGCTGAGCAATAGAGACCAGATCGCTTAGATCTTCGCTCAAACGACCTGCCATAGACCCGTCTACGGCCACCAGTACATCGCGCATTTGGGCAAACGTACCCGCCATCTCCCGCGAGGTCATAAAGCGCATAAAATCGACGCCAACTTCCGGATGCGCGCTGTTTTTAAGGACAAAGAAATAGCCTGAAGACGTATAGATCGCGTCCGGGCTCGCATCTGCAGCCCCGTCTCGAACGGAAGGCAGGTTAAAGGCGCCCAGGCGGAAGCCATCCGGAATCTTCCCCATCATTTCGCTCTTTAACCACGAGCCGCAAAATACCATAGCAGTTTGGCCCAGGAAAAACTCTAACTGCGCCTCGGTATGACTCATGCCCAGCGCCCCAGGCTGAAAGTAGTCACGCGCCGTTCGCTGTACGAGCGAGAGAGCCTGCAAGTATTCGGGATTGTCGAAGCTACCCGGAATGAGATCTTTTTGCTCGTAGTAGCGCGCCCGGCCGGCCAAGTGGTAATAAGCATCGTCGAGGACACCCGCGATATAGCCGGGATAGCGCCCTTGAAAGGCCAACGGCCAGATTCCTTCATCTTTAATCTGCTGGCATAGCGCGTGAAACTCTTCCCACGTGCGAGGCACATTCCAGCCGCGCTCTTCAAACAGATTCTTGTTGTACCATACCGCATAAAGAGAGTATAAGAGGGGTATTCCGTAGACCTTTCCCTCGTGTTCGTAGCGATCTAAGCTCCCGGGCAGAAACGATTCACGCCAGGTGCGATCCCCTTCCCAACTGGGCGCATCGAGATAATCGTCGAGTGGCAAAACTTCGTCGTTTCGAATCAACGACCACCAGTTTAACCCGGCGTTGCTAACTTCTGGAAAGGTTCCTTCGAGAATCCGAACGCGCACCTTATCGACAATGCGCGGATCGCCGTATAGATCGACGCGCACATCGGGTCGCTGCTTTTCAAACTCCCGAGCAGTGAGAAAAAAGAAGTCGAGCCCCGCGCCCCCCTCAAAGAGCGGCACTTCTATGCGCGTGCGTTCGTCCGGCTGCGCCCCTACTCTTGATGGGACAGCCGCTATCAATGCACATAGCCATAGAACTGCGGCGAGCAATCCACAGTTTCTCATTCTATAGTCCACGATACCATTTCCCGATCATAGATCAACTGGCCGCTCTACGGCGCTAGCACCCGTTAGATATGAATCTTTTCCCTGCGGCCAGCACATAGAATACCTCCGCGTTCTTCCGCGCTTATAGCCCGCATTGTAATAGGTACTCGTAGCTAACCACGATAGCAACTGGCGCAACATCGTCTCTTTACACTGGGCGTATTCGGTGCGATCCCACAGGTTATCAAACTCGTGTGGGTCCGTTTCCATATCGTATAATTCACCTGCCTCTTGCCCGATATAGTAGACCATTTTGAAGCGGTCTTCGCGCATCATAATTTCGTAGTTGTCTTCGCAGAATACGCGCACGCGCGGAGTAAACTGATCGTCTAAGCCCTCTATATATGGCCTGAGAGAGCGGCCTTCCATATAGCTTGGAACCTCTATGCCCGCCGCCTCTAGTAGCGTTGGCCCCACGTCCATAAGCGAAACCAGATCGCGCGTCTGTTGTCCCCCGAGCTCCGGCTTTCTACTGTCGCGCACAATCAGCGGAATATTGGTCACCTCTTCGTACATAAGCCACTTGTAGGCCTGAGCGTGATCGCCGAGCAGTTCCCCGTGATCCGAACAGAAAACAAGCAGACTATTTTCAAGATATCCCTTGTCTTCAAGAGCTGCTAAAACCTTGCCCACCTGTTCATCGACGGTCGTAACCTTAGCGTAATAGTGACGACGCATCCGTTCGATGTCCGCTTCGGAAGCAGCGTATAGATCAATGCCCGACTCATGACTGTCTAACGCCGCTCGCAGGCGTTCCTTATGCGCTGCGTGCTGAGGAGGTTTGGTCTCTAACTCTCCTTCCATACACCGCGGCGAAGGTATTGGACGCTTATCATAGAGATCCAAGTGACGCGGGAGTGGGTCCCACGGTTCGTGCGGGCCAGTGAAACCAACCTGCAGAAAGAGCGGTCGATCACCGCAATGGGCCCCAATCCAACTGGCCGCCATATCGCCAATATATACGTCGCTATGCAGGCGTTCCTCGAGCTCCCAGACAGCCCCCTGCAGCTTTTCTCGCCACTGTGGATCGGTCCGATGGCGATCATAGGGACGAGCCGCGCCATTGATCGTCAGAAAACGCCCCCAGTCATCGTCGTCGCCTCCGTTAAAAAGCGAGCCGTTGTTGGGATTCTCAACAATGATTCGTTCATGGAACCCTCCCTCGGCGCGAATGGGCCCCAGATGCATTTTGCCGATATTGACGCACCAGTAGCCTGCATCGGAAAGATCTTCGACCCAGTTGCGATGGTGCGACCACGCGTCAAACGCGTAGACGCCGGTGTTGTGCGGATACATGCCGGTAAAAATCGCCGCCCGAGATGCCATGCACGTAGCACCGGGACAGTAGGCTCTCCTGAAGGAGAGGCCTTCCGCCGCAAGGCGGTCCATATGCGGCGTTGTCATATGCGCACATTCCCAAGCACCGATTGTATCGACTCGCTGCTGGTCCGTCATAATGAGGATTATGTGCGGCCGTTCTCTTTCCATACTCATGTCGACTCCTATAGACTCCGCGCTCAATGGATCAGGGCACCGCTATCCACGCTTGGGCACCAAAATTTTTCTATAAACTCAACGACCAGACGGGTGCCCTCTTCGTGGCTGACATAGGGCGGCATTTCCGGATTGTACATCGCATCCGTCAAGTTGCGTATGAGCGCTACGTCGACACCCCAGAGCACCATTTGCTTTATCGCAAAGCTTCGGTGTAGAACGCACATATTCACGTGCACTCCCATGATGAGTAAGTGTTCAACGTCGCGATGTCGCAGGTAGCTATAGATTTCTCGGCCGCAGTCGCTCACAATATCGCACGCCTCGTCGATCTCTATAGCTGGATGCTGGCGATTCCAAGCCTTTTGGGGCGTATCCCCTGGCGTATCCGACCCTTCGTCGCTGGCATCGATAGGTAGCGGAGGGTCCACATGCTCAATCGGGATTGGAGGCTCGATCCGCAGAACGTCAAGCGCACGCTGACGCGCTGGCGAATCGAGATAGAATTCCATCGTATCGGAAGGCGCATGTATGATGTGTACCCCCTTGGACCGCGCCCCTTGGACGGTCTGCTCCATACGTGGAAGCAGTCCATCTAAACGCTCAACGGCTCCTCTGCACCAGTGGGCGTCCCATACGTCACACAGCAGCAGAGCCGTCCTATCCGGCTCCCAGAGTTGCTGGTCTTCGCGCCGGTGCCATACCGTTCGTCCGCCGTCGTCCGTTCCCAACAAACGTCGACGCAGCATGAGTTCCATATGCTAGGGGCCCTACGCCTCAATCGCCGCGCGCACGATATCGCGTGCAGCGATCAGGTCTTCGCGCGAGCGGTAGTATTCCAGCACAAAATAGGGCACCGGTGCATACTGACGCAGCGCGGCAATATACGCCGGATAGTCAAGATACCCCGAACCCGTCGGTCCGTAGTCCGCTACTTCGCCATTTTCCTTAAAGCTAGAGTCTTTTCCGTGCGCAATAATAATGTCTGAGGCCATTGCACGCACCGCGCGCAGCAGCGGCGTCCGATCGGGAACGAAATTGGCTGCATCAATACACACCTTTAAGGCCGAAGAAGACACGCGATCCTTCACGTGCAGGTAGGTCTCCGCGCTCCCCACGCTGCCAGCGCGCGTAATTTCGACCGCAATATATACGCCCAACTCTTGGGCGCGCGCACAAGCCCTGGCGAGCCCACTACACAACCCCTCAAACACGGCCCCGTCGTCGACTTCCTCTCCCTCTGGATATCCAGAGGGATGCCAGACTAAAATCGGCCTTTCGTTCTCTCCAAAGCGTCCCTCGAGTGCGGCCGTTTTCTCTACGCAACGTATCAACCGATCTACGTCCCCTGCGATCTCGCCCTGTGGACCAACCAAGTCTACGTGCAGCGTCATTGCAGCCAGAGCGATCTGTCCCTCTTCCAAGAGAGCATCAATAGCTTCGGCTGTAGGATCGTCTTTGTCCCCATCCGGTCCGTGTCCCCAAAACATCTGCATAGCGGAAAAACCCAACTCTGTTAGTTCTGAACGAGGCACGGTTTCACCAGGCATCAGCGCTAGTTTCATTTCAGTCCTTTTTTCTAAAGATAGTCCGATATAAAAATTACTCACGGCATTCGTTTGATATAGAGGCAATCACTTGGATAGCTCATCAGAACGTTCCATCCACGTCCATCACCTTACCACCTTCCTTTTTCACCTCTGATTGGGCTACTCGCTTTTGCAGTTCCTCGTAAAAACGCTCTTCATCAACGGGAATGTCGACCCAATCGTCCGTCCAGGTCGAGAGCATCATGGCGTTGGCCAACTCTACACCGCGAACACCTTCATCGCCAGAGGCCAAGAGCGGCGTGCCCTGACGGATCGCCTGCACCCAGTTTTTTGTAATACCCCGATGTTCCTCTCCCCCCCCGCGAAAGGGAACCTCACATTTCCATACTTCGGGACTTCCGAATCCGTTCGGCCACTCTTTCAAAAACTGACTGCTTGGCACGCGCGTTCTCCAGAAAGTAATCTTTCCACCTTCCAATACGACTTTTCCATTATCAGCTGAAATTTCCAAGCGATTGGTGCCGGGTGCTTCGCCTGTTGATGTGATAAATACGCCAGTTGCGCCGTTGGCATACTCCGCGTAGGCCGTTACGTCGTCTTCGACTTCAATGTCGTGGTACTTGCCAAAATGACAGAACGCACGGACGCGCTCCGGCATGCCGCATATCCACTGCCATAAGTCGAGGTTATGTGGACACTGATTGGCCAACACTCCGCCACCTTCCCCAGCCCATGTAGCACGCCAGCCGCCCGAGTCATAATAACTCTGAGCTCGAAACCAGTCATTAATGATGTAAATGGTTCGCTTGATTTCGCCTAGCTCACCCGACTCGACAAGCTCTTTTAGCTTTTGGTGGTCACCGCGCGTGCGCTGGTTAAACATAACGCCGAAAACTCGGTCACTCTTTGCCGCGACCTCATTCATTTTCCGCACCTGCTTGGTGTACACCCCAGCCGGTTTTTCACTCATGGCGTGATACCCACGCTCTAGCGCTTGCGTAACTAAGGGCGGGTGAAAATAATGCGGGGTCGCCACGATTACCGCATCTATGCAATTTGCCTCAAAGAGAGCATCAGCCGAATCGAATGCCTGCACATCTTCGCCATATTTTTCTGACACGTTCTGCAAACGAGCAGGCTCTACATCACACACGGCGGCAAGGCGTGCACCGGGAATTTCCCCCCGAGACAGATATCCAGCATGATTGCTCCCCATACCACCTAAACCGATAATTCCTACGCGTACTGTATCCATACGTATTCCTTTCTCTATACACACATCGCACCGCATTGAAAAACAGAAAATAACGGCGCGCTACTCGTCATAAAATAGATTATAAACGTCTGTTTAACGCCCCAAAGCCGCGTTCCCTAAACACACCGAACGGGGGAGGAGCTAGGACGTTGGCTCCAAGTTAAGCAGCACCAAAAGCCACGTTCGGCTCCAGTAGGCGCTGTTGATATAAGGGTTCGCTTCCGTTGGCCAGTTGGTCCAGTAGGTCTCGTTGTGCGGAATCCTGTGGGGCCACTGGACGAGCGGGATCGAGGGCAACTCTTCCAGCCAAATATCCATAGCACGGCGATATAGCGCTGCCATTTCAGGCGCATCGCTCGGCGTCTGGCCCATTTTATCTATAATCTGGCTATACTCTTCGTTTGCCCAACGCCACGGCATATCGCTCGGCTCGTCCGTTGGGTGCACAAAGCGTTCGTGATACTGTCGCAGCACAAAGTAGGGATCGCGCACTGAGCTAAAATTGCCAAAAAGATAGGACCGCGCCGTTCCCATGCGCAGGCGCGTGCTAAAGTCTGAAGTCATGCGAAAAGATGCATTAAACCCAGCGCGCTTGAGTTGAGCGACTAACACAGGCGTAAAATCCTGAAAGTGAGAAAATATATCAATCATCAGAGACAGAGGTTCTCCGTCTTTTTCCCAGAACTCACCAGTCCGTTGATACCCTTTAGAATGAAGAATTGCAGCGCTCCGCTCAACGTCAAAAACGTCGACTTCGTGTTTTTCAATCAGATCTTTGGCCAAGGAAAAATAAGGCTTCATTTTGGGTAGTTCAGGAAGCGGTAAGTGAGTCCAGTTACCCGAGTTTTGCCATCCTATCTCAACCAGCTGATCGCGATCAATAGCAAAGTTAACCGCTCGGCGCATCTCGGGATCAGACCAAGGCTCCTCTGTGCCATTAAAACCCAGAGAAATAGGCCACCAAGTGATATAACTATAAGGGGGCTCACGTCCGGTCCACGTAGTAATATTCGGATTGGCCTCCAGCAGCGACACGATATTAGCGGGGCGCAGTTCCAAGCAGGTGTCTATTGTATTCGTAATTAGATTCTGGACGCGCTTGGTCTCTTCCATATAGGTCAGGTAAATCAGCCGCTCGACTTTTGGTAATTCCTGAAAGCCGACTTTCTTTGCCCACCAATCTTCGCGTAAGTCCCAGATGCGCTGAGCGGGTTCCGACAGCGCTATTTCATAGGGCCCCGTTAAAACGGGCCACCCCTTCTGCGGATCGTAGTTGGAAAACGTTAAAGGATCTTGTTCCTCCCAAATATGCTTGGGGACAATAGGCACCCCCTGATCACCGCTGTGCACGAAATAACTGAATAGAAACCGTGGGTTGGGAGCCTTGAGAATGATGTGCGCGGTCCAGTCATCTACGGCAACGGCTTCTTTGACCCATGCTTCCATATCCGTTGAATGAACGAGCTGTGGCGCATGCGCACGCAGCATATTGATAGTGAACACAAAGTCATGTGCCGTCCAAGGATGGCCGTCACTCCACTCTACATCTGACCGAATACGCACCGTTAATTCGGTGTAATCTGGACTGAATTCGTGACTTTCAGCAATCCACGGCACGAGCTCTGCATCATCCTCGTAGGCATTGAAGAAATAGAGTGGTTCATAGAGGAAATTGTATCCAATACGCGATATACTGCCTGGGATGAACGGGTTAAAACTATTGTAGTCTTGTATCTGTCCTGCACACGTGTTGCTCTCAGAACAGTCCATAATCAACGTGCGATTCCTTGGCACGTTTTTCAACCCATTTCCGCTTGCAGCATTGGGATCTTGCCCAGTGCATGCCGCCAGCCACAGGCTAGTAATAATGAGTATGCAATACATAGTTTCTCTCCCAAATAAGAGGGCTCATATATAGGGGCTTATCACCAGTTATCATAAAACTAATTGTCTGAGTTCAATAGAGAACAACTCAAATAGACTATGGACTGACATAGGATTCCTACGGTATATCTTTGCTATGCACTAAACAATACAGGAATGGCTTGCCTCGCAAATAGCATCTGTCAGCGTAAAGAATCCTGGGTGAAGCTCTCCGTCAAAACTAATGCGGTTTACTGTAGCTAGTCCGCCTAGTATGACGTAGATTAGCGCACATAACAAAACCATCGCTTGAACAGGTATTTTACATGCCTCCTTCTTCTCGTATTGGCTTATTCATCTCTTTTTTGCTCGTGCTGGTCTTTTCCATTCTCATGACCTTTACGAGCGTACGCACATACGTACTTTATGGATCATATACGGGACTAACAGATCACTTCAACACGATTGGCGTCGTATTTCTCATATTCTGGATGACGCTGTGCACGCTTTTTCTGCGTATCGTGCATGCAACTCTAGCTCTTTCTGCTACTAATTTTGCGCTCATATACGCTGGTCTGATGGTCGCAACCGTACTACCCTCTATGGGCTTTGGCGGCTATTTCATTCCATTGATCGCAGGCGTTTTTTACTATGCTACGCCGGAAAACAACTGGTCGGATATTCTCTGGCCACATATTCCATCTTGGGCCGCACCCCGTGATATAGAGGCTATTCGCCAACTCTTTGAGGGCACCTCAGAAGGAGCATCTATTCCGTGGGACTTATGGTGGGAACCGATGCTGTGGTGGGGGCTTTTTATGCTCGCATTCTTTCTTGTCAGCTTTGCACTCATAGCGCTCGTACACAACCAGTGGTCGCAGCGCGAGCGTCTTGCCTATCCACTAGCAGCCGTACCCAACATGCTTTTGGACAGCATCGAAAAACCGCGTACGAGCATACTGCGCAGCAAGTTGCTTTGGCTCGGCTTCTTCTTTGCATGGCACTTTCCCACGATTAACGCACTCGATCAGCTCTTTGACTTTGAACTCATTGGTCATATGGGCATTCCCAGTGGGGAAATCTCGATTCGCCAATTCGGTCTCTCTTATCAATTGAACACAGATCTACTCGTAGTGGGCCTAAGCTACCTGGTCAACCTCAACGTTTTGGCGAGCGTATGGGGCTTCCACCTATTGGTCGGCGCAGAGGCAAGCCTGTTAAACTACCTCGGCATCAATGCCCCTCTTCCAGCGCAACCCCATGCACCAGCCAACGTGCTGCTAGCCCATCAACAAATCGGATCGCTGCTCTGCTTAGTGGCCGTATCGCTGTGGCTTGGGCGAGATTTCCTCCGCGAGCAGTGGCATATAATTATCGGAAAACAGAGCGACAGCGAGAACCTGGTCTCGCCTCGGATAGCGGCCCTACTCGGGCTCATCGGTCTCGTATATATGGCCGGCTTCCTACACGCCAGTGGCTTAGCGCTAGGATGGAGTCTCGTCTTTTTAGGTGTTTCACTTCTCGTGTTCTTTGGCATTACCCGCCTTCTTGCCCAAACGGGTATTGGGCGTCTTCGCGCACCCACTTCGACGCCGCCCATTATAACCAATATCGCCGGCTCCGAGGCCATTGGTGCTCAGGGAATCAGCGCATTGGGTCTCAGTATGGTTTGGACTGCAGACCTGCAGCTTTTCCTCATGGGTACGCTGGCACACGCATTCCGAGTATGCGAACCCGCTCGCCTACGCATTAGTGGACGCAAGCTGCTGGTCTTTCTCAGCGGGGCCATGATCGTTGGCCTAGTGACTACAATTCTATCGTATATCTATTTGGGATATCGACACGGTCTCGTGCACGGATACGTATGGTATTTTGTCATGTCACCACAGTATCACTGGTCTTGGGTAGCCAACACGATCAACAATCCCAATCCGTCTGAACCGTTGGCGATCTTATTTATGGGAATTGGAGCGGCCTGGGCCGCGCTCTTATCGTTGGCGTCCTACCGCTGGGTAAGCTGGCCATTTCACCCCGTTGGCCTGGCGGTAGCGCTGACCAATACGGTCAGCATAGACTGGTTTGGTATGTTCTTAGCGTGGCTTATTAAACTACTTATTCTGCGTTATGGCGGCATCGTGCTCTACAGGCGTATGCTGCCTCTCTTTATTGGCCTCATCTTGGGTACGAGCGTCGGCATAGGCGGCGCCTCTCTACTCTACGCCTTTTACTACTACTAGTGCTAAGGCGTAGGCGTTTCTGATGCGATGAGACCCTCAGCCTTAAGCTCTGCCCAAAAATCGTCGTGAATCGGGTGCTCAATCAATCGTACGTTGTCCTGTATTTCCTCTGCTGAGCGCGCACCTGGTATCGTCGTGGCAACCGCCTCGTGTCCAAAGGGAAACTGTAAGGCCGCCGCTTTTAACGGCACTTCGTACCGTGCACAGACGGTCTCTATCTGACGGACGCGTCCCAGAAGTTGCTCGTTAGCAGGTGCATAATTATACATCGCTCCGTCTATCGCTCCGGTGGCCAAAATACCCGAATTGTACGGTCCACCAATTATGATACGTACGTCCTTTTCCAAGCATAACGGCAATAGCTCGCGAAGCGACTCTTGTTCCAAGAGCGTGTAGCGACCCGCTAGAAGAAAACAATCAAAATCGCCGGCACGAGCAAAATCCGCTAACATTTGCCACTGATTCATGCCTAACCCAATCGCGCCTATGACGCCCTCTTCTCGCAGTTTGCACAGCGCGGGATAGGCACCTTCCATAACTTCGTCAAAATGCCCTCGATCCCCGGGCTGCCAGTCGGGATCATTGCTGCATGACTCGTCGGGATCATGAATTAACACAATATCTAACCGATCCGTCTGCAAGCGCTCTAAGCTACCCTCAATAGAGCGCAGCGTCGCTTCGCGAGAATAATCAAAAATGCTGGTTAAGGGGGGTATATCTACAAAGGGCGTGTGGTCTTCTTCCCCTTCAGGCCGCGGCACTAGCATATATCCAACTTTAGAAGATAGCACCATATCATCGCGAGGGATGCTTAAGAGGCCCTGTCCTAAACGCGTCTCGCTCAACCCATACCCGTAGAACGGGGCGGTATCACAATAGCGAATACCCTTAGCAAAAGCGGCTTGGACTATCGCCTCTGCGGCAGTCTCATCCAAACGAGCATACATATTGCCAAACGCCGTACCGCCCAATCCCAATCGCGTTACTTCTAACCCGCGCGTTCCCACCCGCTGCCGATCGCTTGCCCTCATGCATATCTCCTTTAAAAAATGGGAATCCGGTTGCCCGTCTCTCCCGTAACAAAGTCGAACACAACCCAAAATCCAGAAACAAAAACGTGACCGAGTATCAGCCCAAGGAAAAAGGGCCG
>CAXGPR010000074.1:0-16631 GCA_964011675.1 uncultured bacterium | reverse complement strand
CCAAATTTTTTCTGTGGTGGACTATCTACCATATCGCGAATGTCCATATCGTGCACATTGCCTAATCGATAATCCGGATAAACAAAATGATCACAAGAGTATAAGTCACCGTTGTGCTCTATAATCAGCGCCTTACCACAAGTGCGAGAAAAGATGCATAGACTCGGATCGTGCCCCATCCAAGACCCTAGTGCCGTATCATACATCTGAATGAATACTCGCCCCACATCGCGTCGCACCCACTCATCAAAAATTCGACAGAGGAAACGTCCATACTGAGATGATCCAACTGACCATCGCGTCACTAATGCCTTGCCTTCAAACGTCGGATCCACCAACTCCAACCCATCATCTTCGGGCTGGTCTGCCGAGCGTTCGACAATAGGAATGAACTGCATAAAACCACTGCCCTCTTCGCGAAGAAAATGGTATATCTCCAACGGATGATCGGCGTTGTGGTTTTGCAGAACTGTGAGCGTATTAAACTCGATCTCGTGCCGTTTAAGTGTCTGTAAACCAGCATAAACGCGATCGAACGTCGGATTTTGTCCCTTATCTACGCGATAGCGATCATGAAACTCGCGCGGACCGTCGATAGATAAACCTACGAGAAACTTTTGTTCGTGTAGAAAAGAGCCCCATTTGTCATCCAACAACATACCATTGGTTTGAAAAGCATTTGTTATCTCTTTACCATTTGCATAGTGCTGCTGGAGTTCGACAGCCCGACGAAAAAAATCCAATCCCATCAGAGTTGGCTCGCCCCCTTGCCAAGCAAAGTTGACCACGGGTATATCCTGCGCTTCTATATACTGTTTCACATATTGTTCTAACGTCTCATCCGACATGCGCCAACTCTTGCGCGCATCCGGGTAGAGTTTCTCTTTTTCCAAGTAAAAACAGTACTTGCAGTCAATATTACACACTGACCCAGATGGCTTAGCCATTACGTGGCAAGAAGCTGGCTCACTTATAACAGGTTGCTGAATCGAAATCGTCTCGGTCATAGGGCTCGCTTTACTAATTCACGAAGTGATTTTTATGATAGCTTTTTCATCGTTTCGATGCAACACCGGTTGAGAGATAAAAAATGCAGACCCTCGTTGTGGGTGACGTGCACGGCTGTGCAAAAGAATTATTTGAGCTGTTGAAAAAAACTCACTTTTCTCCAGACCGAGACCGACTACTTCTAACGGGTGACGCCTTCTCGCGTGGGCCCGATCCACTGGGCGTCTGGCATCTGATAGATGAATACGGGGCAGAGATGGTCCTTGGAAATCACGACGCACGCCTGCGGCAACAGTTGGATGACCTCTCTGAAGGTGGCTCCCCAGGCAGAATTAAACCAGACCAACGCTTCACGTTACACGCGCTCGAATCGATTCATAGCACCCTGCGAACGTGGCTCCACCAAGTGCCACTATACATAGAGGAAGACCGGTTTTTGTTAGTCCATGCGGGCATCAATCCAGAGCGCGGTTTAGCCGAAACGAGTTTTGAAGAGTTTATCACCATACGTATCTGGCCTCCCGTCAAAGGAAGCATCGACGGCCCGCGCTGGCACGAAGTATACGAACCGTTGCATCCACTGCTAATTTTCGGCCACGACGCACCCAGCGGGCTAATCACAAAACGACGCGATGGAAAACCATACCTCTTGGGTCTCGACACCGGCTGCGTATATGGACGCGTTCTGACCGGATATCTACTCGAAGAAGGACGATTCATCAGCGCTGCAAGTAAACAAGATCCCGAGGCGTGGAAAACGCGTGGACTCTAAAGACTGGCCTGCCTGACCAGATGCGCGAATAAACTATCCCACGCCGAACCGAGCATGGCCTCCGGATGGAACTGCACGCCGAGTAGCCGTCCCCCCTCTTCCTCTATCCCCTCTATAAGGCCGTCGGCCGCACGGGCGTTTACCCGAAGTCCCTCCCCCACTTTTTCAACCGACTGCAGATGGAAACTATTGGCCGGTATAGTCGATGACCCCACCAAATCGGCAAGCAGCGATCCAGTCTCGACAGAAACGTCGTGCATGATATTTACGCCTTGTGTGCGCTTGGGTGAGTGAGCCCCCACGCCGAGTTGGGCCTGCACGTCGGCGAAGAGCGTGCCGCCTAGGCGCGCGTTGATAAACTGCATACCATAACAGATACCCAACATCGGTCGCCGTTTTTCCCGCAGCAAGTCAAAAGCGACGCAGTCGGACTTCCAGCGGTGCAAATCGACGGCGGGCAGATCGTCCGGCAGCCGTCCTACGAGCCCTTCCGTAATGCCGGGACCACCCGTTATTACCAATCCGTCCAGCACTTCTAGCAGTGGACGCTGTGCGGTGGGATCAGCGGTCTGCGCCACGATTACCGGTGCACCACCTGTCTGTTCAATAGCATCGACGTAGCGGCGCTGTAGCGTTTGGGACGTCTCAGTTAGACTCGTCGTGATACCAATCAGCGGTCGAGCCATCAAACCCCTGCTTTCATTCGGGCAAAAAACACGCGGTCGTCGAGCTCAGTCATTGCGGCAAAACAGTCTATATCCCGCCGACGCGGGTCGAGCGCACCAACCGCTTTGCGTATAAAAGCGAGTCCGTCCTCGCTGCGAGGATAGAAGGTCCAAATGCTAATATTGAACGCTTTTATTTCGCCCGGATCCTTGCCTGTAACGCGACCTCTTAGCCAGTCCCATACCGCATCGTCACCATCGCACTCCTTTATCGCCGCGGAGAATTCATCTGCGGCGGTGCCTATAAACTGCAGTATCTGTCGATCAAATTCCGAATCGTCGCCAAACCAATATGCACCCAGCATGCGGCAATGGGCGGCGCGCGCTTTGTCTATGATTCGAGCCAGACCCGCAACTCCTCCCACGCTCACGTCGTATATGCTGCGCGGTGCATGGCGACGCAGGTCCACTATACCAAAGCTCTTTTCATCGTCGAAATCCATCAGATCGAAAAAAGTATCGACTTCTCCCCAATCGCACCCTACCTCCTCTTTTCGCCGCAGAAACGCAGACCGAGCTTCGCCCAGGCGACCAAACTGCGCGCGCATCGCGTTAAACGCACACTTTTCAGCGGGCGTTTTTTCCACGCGTTCAACAATCCATTCGCCGAGCTCTGTATCGTTGGGATGAGCGTAGGCCGCTTCCATAAAATCATCCGCTTCCAGGCCGAGAAAGTCGAGGATTGCTGCATCGAGTCCCGAATCCCGACCGTAGCGATAGGCGCCCAACATACCCGCTCTTGCAGCGCGCGCCTTATCCGCCATGCGCGCCGCACCCATCACACCGAACACGCTGCGAAGGTAGGCCGTGCGCGGCGGTTCTTGCGTCAGGTCCATCTGGCAAAACTGACCCCAATCATCCAGTTCTAAGGAAGCAAATATCGTCTTGATATCCGTTCGACCGGGGGCATACTGGGCCAAGCGTTCACGCAGCAGTTCGCGATGGCGCTCATCGTGGGGCTCGCGCTCAATCCGCTCCCGATTAAATACGTCTATTTCCTCCTGCGTTCGATTGATTGTATTTATCCGCTCTCTCACTCGTTCTACAAGCTCTTCATCGCTCATTGCTTCGGCTGCTTCCGCAAACTCTTCGGCCTGCATCCCGATGAGCGCGAGGACTTCCGTATCCAGATTCGAATCATTCCCATAAACGTATGGCTCAAGCGTCTCTTCGTTGTGCGCTCGCGCTTTGTCGGTCATGCGCGCTAGGCCAACAATCCCAGCCATTTTCGTATTGGAGGGACGACGCGGAGGCTGTCTGGTTAAATCCATTAGGTCCAACTCCTTTTAAATGCGCGTTTGTTTGTAGACAAAATCTATTCCGTGGTAGCTATATTGACGAACCCATAGCGAGCTCATATACTCCATCGCATGCCCGAACTACCCGAAGTAGAAACTGTGCGGCGCGCAATGGAGGCGGCGCTACCAGGCCGCATTATACAGCATGTAGACACGTCGAACAAGCGCCTGCGCGAAAAGGTAGACCGACGGCGCCTGCAGGCTCTGCGCGGCGATCGTTTTATGGCGGCTCGACGTCGGGCTAAATACCTTTTACTCGATCTCGAATCCGGCACAACGCTGCTGATTCACCTGGGGATGAGCGGCAACCTCCTCCTGCGCACACCAGGCGAAAAACACGACCACGTCGTTTTTCATCTCGATTCCGACCGCCCCCTCGTATTTAACGATCCACGTCGCTTCGGTATGGTAATCGTGTTAGAAGAGGGCGAAGCCGGTGAGAATCGATACCTAAGCGGCTTAGGACCTGAGCCGCTCACCGCCTCTTTTAACACCCGCTACTTACAGACAGCCTGCAGCAATCGAAAAACGCCTATAAAGACGCTGATTATGGACGGCCATATAGTCGTCGGCGTCGGCAATATATACGCGAGCGAGGCGCTTTTCCATGCCGGAATTCACCCACAGAAATCCGCCGGCGATTTGACGGAGTCCGCCTTAGCTGATCTGGTGCACTCAATTAAGCGCGTACTGCGCAACGCGGTACGCAAGGGAGGAACAACGATCAGCGATTATCTGGGTTCGGGCGAAGGCGGACGTTTTCAACAGCGCTTAGCAGTATACGGCCGAGCTGGAGAACCGTGCCGTAAATGCCAACATTCACTGCAGAGTTTAGTCATGGGTGGACGCAACACGTTTTACTGCACTCGCTGTCAACAATAGAAAACGCCGACTGCCACGAGAGCAGAGTCGGCGTTTTCAGCGAGCGTATTGTCTGTTTTCTCAGCCTTTAACTTGACCATTGGGCGCCGGTTCCGTCGTGGTTATCACGTCGTCCAGCAGACCGTATTCCTTCGCTTCAGCAGCAGACATAAAAAAGTCACGATCCGTATCCTTGGCGATCTTCTCCACGTCTTGTCCCGTGTGCTCCGCATATATTTCGTTGAGCTCTTCTCGCAGGCGAATCGTCTCGCGGGCGCGAATATCGAGATCCGTTGCAGATCCAGTTACTGTTCCCATTATAAGGGGCTGGTGAATCATGATGCGCGCGTGCGGCCAGGCAAAGCGGCGACTGGGCTCGCCGGCCGAAAGTAAAAAGGATCCCATACTCATGGCCATGCCGATGCACACAGTGGAAACCGGGGCTTCAATCGCCCGCATGGCGTCATAGATAGCCATTCCATCGTGCACGGAACCG
Organism: uncultured bacterium; assembly: GCA_964011675.1. Taxonomy (GTDB): domain Bacteria; phylum Latescibacterota; class UBA2968; order UBA8231; family UBA8231. The sequence continues at coordinate 11,471 of CAXGPR010000074.1, read as the reverse complement.
CCTGGACTGTTAATATAGAGCACGATCTCTTTCTCGGGATCTTCGGCGTTGAGCGATAGTAGACGCGTTACTACCGCCTTGGCCGACTCGTCATTTACGTCAGACCACAAAAAAATTTTGCGTGCTTTATACAGGCTCAACTCCAGGTTTTTTTCCTGAAGATTTTTGAGCAAATCTTCGTTTTCTTCGGCCATTTACTAATCTCCACAATGATATCGAATATCGCATACATCTGGGAGCAGAATATAAAGGGGAGCCCATACCGAGTCAATGCGGCCGACGTACTAGCTCTAACCGCCTATACGCTATTAAAATGCTGGCTGGTCTACGAAGTTGAGCTGGGAAAAGACGAAGCCGTGTACTGGTATTGGAGTCAGAATTTAGACGCTAGTTATGCGCTCTTACCCTTCTCACTCATGGCAATTGCCGATGCTCTAGTCCCCGGCGATGAGCTTTTTTTGCGCATACCGTCCATCCTACTCGGCACCCTAGCTGTTTACTGGCTTTACCAGCTCTGCCGCGACTTCGGGCTACCCGCCGGACGTGCACGGTGGGCCGCAGCCGGTTTTGCGCTAAGCCATTGGGGGTGGCACACCAGTTCGTATCTACACCCTGACGTATTCTTAGCCACCTGCTGGCTGCTGTCCCTACGCACCGGTCTGCGTGCCTGCACGAACCAAAAAACACGTGATCTTGCCTACGCGGGCGCGGCCTGTGGTCTAGCCGTGCTGTGTAAATACTCAGGCGCCTTCCTCGGAGTCGGCTTGGCCCTATGCGTTCTATACAAGAGCCCACCCAATCGCCGAATTAGCGCACTCATTATTTTCTCCGTATCCGCTCTATTCGTCGCATCACCGCTGGTATTTGCACAGCTACAAACGGGATTCTATCTACCGCAAACGCTCAGTACGCTGTCGAGAATAGAAACGCTCACAAATCCACTTACTCGTCTTCTCTTTTTCGCCGTCAATCCACTCTTATTTGTCTCGCCCCTGCTGCTGTATCTTTTGTATAGGGGTTTGCTATATGCACTCACTCAAATTAAACACACGCCATCAAACACAATTCTGGTAGCAATAGTTCCGGCTCTCTGCACACTAGGAGCATTTCTTTTCTTCGCCCTATCCAGAGGACAAATTAAGGGTAATTGGATCTTAATAGGATTTCTCGGACTGTGGCCACTAGCATTTTCTCTGCCGGCGCGTAGCGCATTCTGCTTAATCCTGATCGTCAGCGGCTTACCGCAAACGTTCTTAATCAGTTTCGGACTAAAACATACTGCTGCTATGCATACGTGGATCGAACAAAGCGCGCTAAACAAAAGCTATACCCGCCTCGTCTCCAAACCTGATCGCACGCGCGAGCCGTCTTATTCTTGGGGTGAGAGACTGTGTGAGTACAGTGGCTGGAGTACGTTTAGTCGCGACGTAGACGATCTATTGGCAAAGCACGCTATTGGCGCGCAAACGCCGCTAGCCAGCACCCAGTACAGCATTCCATTCAGCATGGCCTACTACGGACGAACCCCACGCGCGTACTACACGGTTGACGACCCGCGTTTTCGCGACCTGACCGATATCCAAAGAGCACCCAAACAAAGCGCCGCGCTGCTTTTTGCTGCTCGCCAGGGAACGCCGATACCTCCCTTTTTGCGAAAGAGGACACATCGCACCGTCGGAACCATCAAACGCAATGCGCCAGGCTGTACTGCCGTCCCGTACGACATATACTTGTTGGAGTAAAAATCGCAATCAGACTAAACACTCTCGCGTGCAGGCTCAGCCCCATCGCGCGAAAAAGCAGAAGACATGACGCGTTGCACAAGCACGCGCAAATCGTCAAAAAATGTGTAAAACAGGGGAACCAAAACCAAGGTGAGCACCATAGAGGCCATCAATCCTCCTATCATCGTACGTCCCAAGGGAGCATAAGCCGGCCCCCCCGCTATCTTGGAATTGCCAAGAGCCATGGGAATCAGACCAAATGCCGTAGTAAACGTCGTCATCAGAATAGGGCGAAACCGATGCCGTCCCGCCTGCATTAGCGCCGCCAATCGATCCATCCCTTCATCGCGCAGTTTATTAGCTAAATCAATCAGCACGATAGCGTTATTGACGACGACTCCGATCAGAATAACCATGCCAATATTCGACATGATATCTTGCTCTGTATTGGTCAGATAGAGCGTCCAATAAACACCAAGAAACGAGAAAGGAATCGATATGATAACGGAAATAGGGAGCACAAACGATTCGAATAGCACGCCCATGAGTAAAAATACAAAAGTGACGGACATAATAGCGGCAAAATACAAGGAGTCATCCTGCTCTTGTAGACGTTGATAGCGATCGCCCTTATCCCAGCGATAGCCGCGAGGCATCTCAAAACCCTTCATCACTCTGTCCACTTGGGCAAAAAGCGCTTCGGCATCCTCTTTATCCGCTCGCGCAACCACGTTGAGCACCGTCTGTCGATCTTCGCGACGGATACCACCTAGCGTCCGCTCCACATAGATTTCGGCCAGTGACTCAAGCGGCACTTCTGTGCCATCTTTCGATGGAATTGTGATGCTGCGTAGATCCTGCAAATTCTTGCGATCATAGGCCTCTAACTGCACTTGAATATCGATTTCCCGCCCGTCTTCGGTATGAAACTTATTTATTTTTTGCCCCCGCAAAGCGTAGGAAATAGTGCCCGACACTACTTGGGCGCTGACTCCGAGACGCTGCATCTGTCCACGGTCGAGCCGGAGCTGTAGTTCCGTCCCACCGCGGTCAATATCGGTGTCGACAGAAAGCAATCCAGGAATGTTCTCCAAGCGCCGCTCTACTTCTTGGGCCATACCCATGAGCACGCGCGTGTCTTCACCGTACAGCGTCACGCTAACAGCGGGATCTTCTTGGGTACCCTGCCGGTTAACATGCATCGTGACTCCAGCAGGCATTTGCAGGCGCTTTTGTAGATCTTTTTCCACTTCTTCGTAGTCGAGGTATGGCCGATTTCTTATTCCGATCTTTTTGAGTAAATCACTCCAGGCAACCGAATACCATTCGAGGTCTTCCTCTTCCTGAAGGAACATCTCAATTACCCCATTACTAGCGCTAAAACTGGTACGTATATTCGCTACGTTATATAGTGCTTTATTGACAGCCAGCGTATCCTCTACGGTCTTCATAAAGACCTCAGCCTGTTCTAAACTCTGACCAGAAGGCATTTCGAAGTTGAGTTGTATGCTCGTCTGCTCGCGGCGGCTTTGGTCTGTCTTACTGATGCCTTCCATCGGTATACGTACACTGGCCGCCGCTAAAACAACGAGAATAAAGCTGTCTAACCGGTGCGTTAACACCCAACGTAACGACCGTTCGTAGCGCTTTTGTAACCATATGATTGCGGCGGAATCGCTGCGTTTTTTATCCGATCCCATTTTGAGCGCGGCCAGAGGAATGATCAGCAACGCGATAAATAACGAGGCGACTAGACCGACCATAACGGGGACACCAATACGTAGCATCCAAAAAGCCATCTCGTCACTAGTCCCCATTAGGACAAGCGGCAAGAACACCACGACAGTCGTCAGCGTCGCCATAGTGACAGGTAACCCCACTTCTCCTGCACCCTCAATAGATGCACGGCCTGGGTCTAAACCATTCTGACGCATGCGGAAAATATTTTCTACGATTACTATCGCGTTGTCCACCACCAAGCCCAAACTAAGCATCAGTCCCATCATCGTCGCAACGTTAAGCGACCAACCGGCAAAATAGAGAGCTGTTATCGTAACCATAATGCACAACGGAATAGCCAGCGTAATAATCAGCGTCATACGCACTGCGCGCAAAAAGAAAAACAGCACAACGGCAGCAAATAGTCCTCCCCACAGGCCCGAATCCCGCAGGTTGTGGACCGACGAAGTCACGTGTTTGCCTTGGTCAAAAAATACTAGCGACTCCATATCTTTCAATTTGGGGTGACGCGCTAGTTCATCCAAAGCAGTTCCCACTTCGCGAGAAATGCCAACAATATTGGCTTCAGAAGATCGAAAAATTGTAAACCCCATTGATTCCTGGCCATTAATTCGGTCCGACCTGTATTTTTTAGGAGGTTTATAAGACACTGATGCAATATCTTTTAGAGTAAGCTGATGCTCAGGATCGACAATGGTCTCACTCAACTCTTGAACGGTTTGGTAACGTCCTACTGAGCGCAGATAAATTTTCTTCCCTCCCTCAACGATCCATCCACCTGGCACAGTCACGTTCTGACTATTCAAATCATTAACAGCCTGAAACATATTGATGCCGTGACTGCTCATTTTATCTTGATCCATTTCAACCAAGACTTGTTTGTTCGACATTCCCCAAATTTCGACATTACCCACCCCTTCAATGCGACTAAGAGCAGGCTCGACATACGTATCCAGTAGGAAACGCGTATCACTCAAGCCGGGAGGAAAAGTGATCGCGCCCCACACTACGGGAAAATCGTTGGCATCCCAACGACGCAGTTCCAGTTGTTCAATTTCATCTGGCATGTCCGGCATAATACGATCAAAGCGGTCCCTCATTTCGTTAAAAGCGACTCTCAGATCAATCTCTTTTTGGAATTCGACTTCTACCGTACCACTTCCCCTGTAAGCCATCGACCGCATGCTTTTTACGCCACCTATTTGCGCCACGGCCTCTTCCATCAGGCGCACTACCTTTTTCTCGACCTCAATTGCACCCGCGTTTGGATAAAAAGCTTGAGCATACAGACGTGGCCATTGCATACCTGCGGGAAAAAGCGCCAGTGGGATCCGACTATACGCGATGGCACCGACAACGAGCATCGCCAACAGGATCATGGTGACTGTTACCGGTCGGTTAACCGAAAAGTGCGGTAGCAGATAGGAGCTTTTTTTCATAACTATTGCTCACTCTCTCCCATCGACAAGTGAATAGACCGTAGGAATGACAACGAGTGTAAGAAATGTCGAACTGATTAGACCTGCTATAACAGTCAGCGCCATAGGGGTTCGAATCTCGGCGCCGTCCCCCAACCCCAATGCCATGGGCAGTAAGCCAAGAACAGTCGTAAAAGTTGTCATCAGAATGGGACGCAATCGCACGCTTCCCGCGCGCACTATAGCATCTACTTTTGCCATCTCGGATCGACGCAGTGTATTTATATAATCAACCAGAACAATAGCGTTGTTAACTACGATACCGGCCAGCATAATTAATCCTATAAAAACCACAATACTCAGAGCCACCTGCATGACATGAAGCACCACCAGCACACCGATCAGAGCCAAAGGCACCGTAAACATGATAACAAACGGATGTACGAGCGATTCAAACTGCGAAGCCATCACTACGTAGACCAGGAAAATAGCCAGTCCTAATGCAAAATACAGGCTGTTGAGCGACGTTTCCATTTCCTCGTTTTGCCCGCTTATTATAAAGTCAAAACCCGTGGGAAATTCCATCTGACGCAGAGCCGCGTATATGCGCCCAGAGGCCGTCCCCAAATCGACACCTTGTATATTGGCCGTAATCAATGCTGCACGCTGCTGGTCGATGCGGCGAATTTCACTAGGTCCCTCACCTACTCGAATATCAGCTACTGCGGAAAGTGGAATTGGAATAGCCCCACCCGGATTGACGATAATGCGCTCTAACTCAGCCAGTCCCAGACGATCTTCTTCGCGCAGGCGCACCAACACATCAACTAAGCGATTTTCTTCGCGAAAGTCGGTAGCAACACGGCCTTGCACCTTGTTACGGACGAGTTCAGCCACGTTACTGAGGCGCAAACCATAGTTTGCAAGGCGATCTCGCCGATAATTGATCTGCAATTCTGGATTGCCAGCTTGGAGCGACGAACGCACATCAACCAAGCCCGGAACACTGGATAAACGGGCCTCTACGTCTTTACTGAGACGACGCAACTGGCGCAGATCGTTACCGCGCACTTCGACTTCGACCGGCGTTTTAAAGCTGAATAACGCCGGATAAGAAACCTCTAATTCAACCTCTGGAATATCTGCCAGTAACTTGCGGAGCTGTCTTATCAGCTGATTTTCCGTTTCTGCCGTAGATTCTTCAACCAATTTGAACGTAATCTCAGCAGTATGTTCTCCTTCGTCAGAAGAGCTACTAGCTGATTGATCAGTGCCCACTGTAGTTGCCATACGCTCCACTGCGGGCTGATCAGAAGCGACAGTCTCAATGCGTTCAACCACAGAAGCAGTCTTTTCCAACGGAGTACCAACGGGTAGTGCGACCCGTAGATTAAACTCGCCCTGACGAACCTGAGGAATGAGTTCTTGACCCAATCCGGGCAGCAGTTGCTGCCAGCAGAATACGAATGCACCTAACGCGCCAACAACAACGACGAGCCGGTTGCGTAAGGCGGCCCTCAATAATACGGGATACGCCTTTTGAACTAGAGAAAAGCTCTTTTCAAAAAGAAATAATGATGGGGCGAAAAACGGCAGCAATAATAGTCCAAGTAGAAAAAGCGCTACCACTGTCACGAGCCCAATTAGCATGATGGCCACGTGAAGCACAATGCCAACTAAGCGCAGCACAATGGCTAACACAAACCGAAGTGTCAAATAGAGTGCAACCAGCGGCCAGAGTATGGACTTGAGATTTCTCCACACAAAGTGGTTGGTCTTGCGAACCCATCTTGCAAAGAGCAACGCGCTTTCGCGCAGTTGAAGCGGGCCACCATAGGCAAGAATCGAAGGCCACATGCGTTCAAAAAAGACCCAGCGACCGACTCGGGTAGAACAAGCCCACAGGCCAACAGACTTAGCCCAGGGCTGCCCGGGCTTGATCCACCAACGCTCAGCGATGTAAGCCAGCGGCCAGAGCACATAAAACAACAGCAGCACGATCGCTTTTATGACAGCCGCGACTAGCACAGCAGCTGCCAGACCAATCCGCATCACCGTTTCAACCAACAGGTGGGGTAACGCTAGCGCTAGGTTGAGCATACGTTCCAGAATCGCTTGTTCGTCCTCTAAGAGCGCAGTCCGAGCTCGACGCATGGAAGACAAGCGAAGAAAATCGCTACTGGCAAACTGCCTTAGGGGACCTTCTGAACCACTACGGACCTTACGCGAGGCTAACATAGGAATAAAAAAAAGTGCGACACAGAGCGAAGCAAGCAGTGAGAAAACTACCGTCAGAGCCATATCGCTAAAAACTTGTCCGGCTACGCCTTCGACAAACACAATGGGAAAAAATACCGTGATCGTCGTCAGCGTCGAAGCAAAAACGGCCGTACCCACTTCGGACGTGCCGCGCACAGTCGCCCGGGTAATGTCGTCTCCTTCTTCTCGGCAGCGGAAAATACTCTCCAAAACCACAATGGAGTTATCCACCAACATACCCACCCCAAGCGCCAAACCACCCAAGGACATGATATTCAACGACACGTCAAAAATAAACATGGGCGCAAACGTAGCGACAATCGATACGGGTATTGTCAGACCGATAATGAGTGTGTGCACTATATTACGCAAAAAGACAAAGAGTACGAGTACGGCAAAACCACCACCGATCAGCGCACTGTTCTGCACCTCGTCAATCGAATTCTTGATAAAGATAGACTGATCTGAGAGCATCTCTAAACGAGCCCCTGAGGGCAGGCGGTAACTGATAAAGTCGGTCATCGTCAGATGGTTCATCGCCTGCCGCGCTGCTTCTACACGCCGCCGCTGGACTTCTTCTTCCCTCTCACTCTCGTCACTCGGCATTTCTCTGGAACGTGCTTTTTCTACATTCCCTTCGCCTTCTTCTGCCAAACCCTTCACATAGTCTTGTTGCATGGGCAACCCGTATAGCACGGAGCGCACCCGCTCAGCCACAGCCACTACATTGGCATCTGCCTCTTTGTAAACCTCTATTTCGATGCTCTCGACACCATTGACACGTGTGATGATTTCGCGATCCTTGTGCGAGCGATACACGCGTGCTATATCGCACAAATGAACGTCCGCATTCGCCTGACGAGAGACTACCAGTTCGCCAATTTCCTTTATAGTACGGAATTCGTTCAGAGTGCGAATTAAATACTCAACTTGTCCCTCTTTTAGGTTACCGCCGGGCAAATTGACGTTATTTTGCGCCAGACTGCTATTGATCTGCGCTATGTCTAATCCCATGATGGCGATCTGGCGTTCGTTAAGCTCAACATGGATTTCCTCTTCTAACCCGCCCTTAATCTTCACTGCCGCAACGCCAGATAGAGCTTCTAATTCACGTTTTATTTCCTGCTCTGCTAAATAACGCAGTTCGTAGAGACTCTGCGGGCCGTAAAAACCAATCCGCATGATGGGGTCGAGTGAAGGATCATAACGCAGCAACAGCGGCTTTTCCGCGCCTTGTGGCAGAAAGACACGATCTACTTTTTCGCGCACATCCTGAGAAGTTTCATTCATGTCCGTATCCCACCCAAACTCGAGAATGATATCGGACTGGCCCGCTTTGGATATGGAACTCATATTGACCAAGTTGGGCACGATGCCTACTGCTTGCTCAAGCGAGCGCGCAAGCAACGTTTCTACTTCTTCTGGCGCCGTACCAGGGTATTCAGTGCGGACTGTAAGCGTCGGATAAGAGATATCCGGCATCAAATTTAGCGACAAACGCTGATAGGAAACCCAGCCAAAGACACAGATAGCCATCACGACCATAAGGATGGCTACGGGACGACGCGTAGTTATGGAGAAGCCGGATTCAAGCACGTCGACAGGTTCGGTCTGTGACAAAGGGACGCTTTCTAATTTCCCACGCTCAATGCGCTGTCTGTGCGGTCAACTGTGTCGATTCGCTCACCTTGAACGAGCCGAACGCGTGCACCGTCTTTCAAACCATTTTGGCCTAATGTGATGACGCGGTCTCCAGCAGAGAAGTTGACCAACGCTTCTATCTCAACGGCACTTTCGTAGCCCGGCTGCAGAAAAATTCGTTGGGCAATCGAGTCGCGCACGGCAAAAACGTACTGCTCTTCTCCGTCGTAAACAATAGCATTTTTGGGAATGAGGACAGCCTGTTCACGGGTATCAGTTATGATGCGCACGCTGACAAAGATTCCCGGACGCAACGCCTCAAACCGGTCGCTCACGCCTACCGTCACCTTAAACGTGCCACTTCTGGGATCAACAACCGGGCTGATGCGCTTAACCCACCCATCAAACTGCTGATCAGGCATAAAATCAGACCCTATTTCAGCTCTTTGTCCCTTGGCTACTTCCATCAGATACTGCCCAGGTACGAATACGCGGGCAATCATATCGTCTAGCTTAATCAAGTCGTAGAGTTGCGTGCCCGAACTCACACGGGCGCCGACCTGCACGTGACGTTCTGTGATCACGCCGGAGAAAGGAGCAACAATTGTAGAGTGTTCCAACTCGAGACGCGCGCGATCGTAGCGCAAACGTGCCTGTTCCATCTCAAAGCCCACTCTCTCATAATCCTGATCACTGAGCAATTTGCGCTTGAACATCTCCTCATTACGGCGAAAGTTTCCTTGCTGAAACTCGAAGTTGACCTTGGCTTCTTGATAGGCGATAAGCAGCTGTTCGTCTTCTATGTAAAGCAGCGTGTCACCGGCCTCGACCCGATCCCCTTCTTCCGCTGTGATGCGCTCCACTAATCCACTGATCTGGGGAAAAATCTGAATTGCCTCTTCTGTCTCAATAGTCGAATTGAAAATCAGATAGGAGGAAATAGAACCAATGCGCACGAGATCTGCTTCCACTGGAATTGCCTCGATCGCCGTGCTATCAGTGTACGCACTGTCTACAGACGTTTGTTCGGTCGCCGTGCTATCGGCCATTCCAACGCGTTCCTCTTTTTCCTCCGCCCGATTACGGTCACCGCAGGCCACCATCACCGCCATGGCTAGCACCAGCGCGAAATGCCAGCATATAGTCCGCTTTCCTATCATCATAACGTAGATTGTTCACTTTCCGTCGCTCGCATCGACGTATAAACCGATCCACTACAACTATTAGACAGAGAATGAGACCTACACATTCCCCCCATTTGTTATCTTAACAATAAGCAATAGATTAATTTAAGGTATTAAGCAACAAATTAATTTAAAGTATTATGTTGTTTTACAAGCTCACATGAGATAGGCACTGTGCAGTGGAAGAGCGACTGCTTTATACCATAGCGGCCAATATGGCCTTTTCAACCTTTGGGAACCGCTTCATACAGCGATCTTCCCTCATGGCACCGTTACGCAGCGGCGTCGAACAGCGCATACCATTACTTCACAAATTAATCAGCTGTCCGCACTGTCTGTGCTTTTGGCTGTCTCTATCGGGGAGCATCCTACTGAGTCACACTGCACTAGAAGCGGGGTGTGCGTTGCTATTAGGTTGGCGCGGCGGCTATTATTTTAATCGACTATTTGACCGTCTGGCGAGAGACGACAGCGCTGAGCCTAGAGGCCCGCGTCAGTGTGGTGCATGCAACGCACCTTACGAGCAGAAGTTCATAGAACGCCAAGGGCATTATTTCTGTTCCCACAGCTGCTGGTTCGACTATCTCAAAAACCAGCGACGCAGCGAACAACCCGTATTTGATACCGAAGAACTATTTACCCGACAGGAGGTTTATCCCGTGAGTGTAAAGACAATCAACCCAACGCAGGCAAAAGAGCTCCTCGATAGCGATGAAGCTTATACTTACATCGATGTGCGCTCCATGCCCGAATACGAAGTGGCCCACCCAGCCGGATCTCTGAATATCCCCATCATGCACAAAGAGTCGATGGGGATGATTCCCAATAGCGACTTTTTGTACGTCGTAGAAAAGCATTTCGCTCGCGATGCTAAACTACTGCTCGGATGCCAAATGGGCGGCCGATCGCAACGCGCAGCCGAAGCGCTAGTTGCGGCGGGATTCAAAGACGTGTCCAACGTCATGGGTGGTTTCGGTGGAGCCCGCGACCAGAGTGGTAATTTGGTAGAGAAAGGCTGGGCCGAACTAGGTCTGCCAGTCGAACAAGGCATCAATGAAGGAACCGATTACCCATCGCTCTCCCAATAGTAACCTGCGCGTTGATCGCCGTCAGAGGAAATAGCAAAAAGAGACGAGTCCTCAACGCAGAACTCGTCGCCAAACAGCTGGCAGCAGCCCGTCACATCATGAACGCGATTCGCAAGATAAAGAGCGAATCGCTGCAGATTAAAAGGGAATTGGTCATGCTAGTCCAATCACAGTCTCTACGCACTAGAAAGTCAAAACTGGTGAGTTGTATTGCTGTTTGCAATGGAGAAGGGCTTAAATTTTCCAGTGCGTATGGTGAAGCACTAGTCGACCTTGTTGCGGCGGGAAAAACGAAGCTATCAATTGGATTTATGGCGTCGGATGTTTTGCATGAAAAATTTAAGTAACAGAGCGAAATACCATCATATTATATCACTTTTAGTGATATAATAATTCGGTTTTATCATTTTTGCTAAT
>CAXGPR010000073.1:0-16819 GCA_964011675.1 uncultured bacterium | reverse complement strand
CCCGGATGACTGAGCTGGACCCAGCAGTCGCTGTCGGCAGACTGGGCGGCTTCCGCCCACGCGCTAAAGAGGGGCATCGCGCGATCGTCTTCCAAGACCACATTGCCGGCGCGCTCCAAGTAGCGCCCGTCGATCATTACGTTGCCGGTCAAGAGTAGGCCGGTGCCGCCCTCGGACCAGGTCCTATACAGAGTGCTGTGCGCGTGGTTTGGGCGGCCCTGCGCGTCGGCTAAGCCTTCGGTCATCGCGCTCTTACCCAGTCGGTTGGGCAGCGTATGGCCGCAGGGTAGGTGGAGCGGTTGCGCTAGAGAGCTGTTCATGTTCGCGTGTGTATCAGGTCTTCGTTCCGCTCAGACTGATGCCGCCTACTAGGTAGCGCTGGGCTAGCAGAAAGAGCGTGATCAGCGGTGCGGCCCCGATGGGGCTGGCTGGAAAATAGGCGTATTGCCGCCGGCATGCCAGCGTGATAATGGATGTTGGATGCCACGTTGAGCACATAACGATACAGAAGGAGGATAGCATGAAACACCTGGTTTTGGTTAGAGGCCGCTACCTTTCCATGGACAGCGAGATCTGTGAAAAAGGCTTCTATCTCATATTCGCCCATTTCAAGAGGATGGCGTTTGTCGTGAAATAGGAGAAATTGCTTGATTCAATGGACGTACTTTTTTATCAGTAAATCGGGAATAACGCTTTAAGCGAATGCTATCTCGAACCTGATAGAGCAGTTTTTTAGATGGAGTCATTGGGCACTTGTTTCGTACATGTTGGCGTCATACTATATGCACTAATACAACTCTTGTTTCACACTTCGTTCGCGCGCGTGGATCAAAAGCGGAGTGTGAGCATTATGGAGAAAAATAGCTGGCAAATCGTACGCCAGCTGAAGTACTTGGATATAATCTATTTTTGTTAGTATAACAGAGTTCTAATTTATTTTTGCAGTATAATTACTAGTCATAAGCCAAGTTGAAATGGACACACCTTTAGATCAGAAATCGACCACGGACGAAATACGTGAGCGGTTCGATAATGATGTTGAGCGTTTCTCATGTCTTGAGACTGGGCAGGTCGCGACGATTGATGCTCCACTGGTGATGGAGCTCATCACCATCGCAGCGACAAGAGCAACATCTCCCATTCATAATGTTCTGGACGTTGGTTGTGGCGCGGGCAACAACATTATCCGTTTGCGGCAACAGCTGGGGCACGATATCGAAGCGGATCTACTGGACCTCAGCAAGCCCATGCTAAATCGAGCAGTTGAACGCCTGAACGAAACCAACGGTGGGACTGTAACCGCGATTTGTGAAGACTTCCGCTCTGCAAATTTGCAGAGCGGAAAATATGACACCATATTGGCCGCAGCTGTTCTCCACCACCTTCGCGATGATGACGATTGGCAAACTGTATTCGAGAAAATATACGGGCTTCTGGCTCCCGGAGGCAGTGTTTGGATTACAGACATGGTTTCGCACGAATCAGATGCAGTCCATCAGATGATGTGGGATCGTTATGGCGAGTACTTGACTACTGTTGACGGACCGGAATATCGTGACAAGGTACTCGCCTATATCGACAAAGAGGATTCACCGAGATCAGTAACATTTCAACTCGACTTACTGCGACAGGTTGGTTTCACACGGGTTGAACTGTTACACAAGAACTCATGTTTCGCTGCATTTGGTGCAGTCAAAGGTGTATAACAAAAGCGTGAACCTGAGTGACGATTCACGCGTAAGTTGATAAATTGTTGGAATTAGGTCTTCATTCCGCTCAGACTGATCCCGCCGACTAGATAGCGCTGGGCTAGTAAGAACAGCGCTATTAGCGGTGCGGCCCCCATGACGCTGGCGGCGAAGATGCGCGGCCAGTCGGAGCTGGTCTCGGCACGAAAAAAGCTTAGCCCCACCGTCAGCGGGTAGTAGTCTTGGTTACTCAGCACGACGAGCGGCCACTCGAACATATTCCACGAACCCATAAACGTGAAGAGCCCCAGCGTAATGAGCGCCGGCTTGGACAGGGGCAGAATCACGTTGAGCAGGATGCCCCAAGAGCCGCAGCCGTCAATACGCGCGGCCTGCTCCAGTTCGGCGGGGATATTGAGAAAGGCCTGCCGGAGTAAGAAGACGCCAAAGGCGCCGGCAAAGCCGGGCAGTAGGATGCCCCAGAGGGTGTCGACCAGTCCCAGATCGCGCACGACCATAAAGTTAGGCACCAGCAGCACGGCCGGCGGCACCATCATCGTCGATAGGAGCAGCGTAAAAAGCAGATCGCGGCCGGCAAAGTGCATGCGGGCAAAGGCATAGGCGGCTAGCACGTTAAAAAAGAGCTGTGCCGCCGTGATGAGGACGGCGTAGATAAAGCTGTTGGCCAGATAGCGGTCGACCTGCCCGTATCGAATGGCGTCGACGTAGTTCTGATAGACGGGCCAGTCTGCCCCCGGCCAGTCGCGTGCGCTGTCCTCGCCGTGCAGATGCGCCAGCACCTCGGCCGGCTGGTAGCGCGGTGGGATGAGGCTGGAGCGCGCTTCGGCAAACTCTTTGCGCGTCTTGAGCGAGGAGCCAATCATGAAGGCGTACGGGTAGACCATGACGATGGCGCCTAGGATCATGGCGACCAGCGCCCAGCGCGTGCCGCGACGCTTGGAAACGCTACTCATCGTAGATTCTCCGCGACTGAAAGACCCGCATCTGTATAAAGACGAAGACGAAGACCACGGCAAAGAGCAGCCAGGCCAGTGCCGAGGCGTAGCCCATTTGACCGGCGATGGCAAAGGCGTTGACAAAGATGGTGTAGGCGATCACTTCGGTGCTGCGCTCGGGTCCGCCCTGCGTCATGATGTACACCGAGGTGAAGACCTGAAATGAACCGATAATGGTCATCACGCTGACAAAGACCAGCGTGTTACGTAGCAGGGGAATCGTTACGTGGCGAAACTGCTGCCAGCGGTTGGCCCCGTCGATTTCGGCCGCCTCGTAAAAATGTCTCGGTATTTCTGTCAGCCCGGCCAAGAAGATGACCATATTGTAGCCGGCCCCCGACCAGATGCCTAGAATCGCCAGCGCAGGGAGCGCCGTCCACGCGTTGTCGAGCAGTTGACCCCACACGCCAAAGAGGTGGTAAAAGACCAGCGCCAGCACGACGCCGGGGGTGATGCTGGGCAGGAAGTAGAGCGTGCGAAAGAGCGCTTGGAACCGCTCGGCGCGCTGGCAGAGCAGGGCCAGCGGCAGGGCCGTTATCACCACGCCGACCACGCTCATAGCCACGTAAAACGCTGTGTTGCGCAGCGAAAGCCAAAAGTAGCTGTCGTCGGCAAAGAGCGCGCGGCGGTAGTTGTCCAAGCCGGCAAAGGCCGCCGCTCCGGCAAAGGCGTCGTAGTGATAAAAACTAGCCCACAGGCTGATGCCCATCGAGACAAAGCTGAATACGATGGTCACGACAAAAGCTGGCGCTATATAGAGATAAGGAAGCAGTTTTTGCATCAGTTGCTCCCCCTTCGCTGCTGCCAGCGGGCCACCTGCTCGTTGTAGCGATCAAAGACCCCGTTGACGTTGCGCTCGGCCACGCGCAGGGCCTCTTCAATGCCCGCGTAGGGGCCTCGCCCAGCTTGGATTTCCGGAAAACGTAGGAGCAGCGTCTCGATCACGGGATTGGCCTGGTGATTGACGGCGATAATCTCCGTGTGGCGCAGCTTGTCGCCGGCCAGACAGATTTCTTTGACATTGGACAGGTAGGGGCGTTCGGCCATGGCGCGCTGCCACTGCTCGGTGTCGTAAAAGTCGCGGCGCGGGCCGTTGTAGCCCAGCGTTTGCGAGCGAATCAGATTGCCTTCCAGGCTGCAGACAAACTGCACGTAGCGCCACGCGGCGTCGACGTTTGTGCAGCGCTCTGTAATGACCAGCATATTGCCCCACGTCATCGTCTTTTGCACGTCCAAGCCACTGGGGCCTGGGGGGAAGGCCGTCTTGCCGAAGTGGTCCCAGCCCAGCGTATTGCGCATGAGGTCCTTGCCCGACCAGGTGCCGGCGACCATACTAGCTACGTGTCCCTCTTGAAAGAGCTCGGTGTCGGAAATCTGTCTTCGGAAGGGCGGGCAGACGCCGTCTTCCCAGTAGAGTTGGGCCATAAAGCGCATGGCCTCGACGCCCTGTGGGCTGGCAAAGTGCGCACGGGTGCCGGCTGCGTCCTGATAGCGGCCGCCGTTGGCCGCCAGCCATGGGGAAAACATACCTGCGCCCCCTCCGTAGGCGTTGATGACAAAACCGGCTTGCTCGATCTGGCCACTCTCGTCGCGCACGGTCAGTTTCTGCGTTAGGCGGCGGAAGTGGTCCCAGTTGCGCACGGCGTCAAAGCGAAGCCGCGCATAGTCGATGCGGCCGTCTGGATGACGAGCAAAGAGCGCGCGAATTTCCTCGTCGGTTTGAGCGGCCTTCTGCAGGATATCTAGATTCCAAATGAGGCACTGTGCGTCGATGATCTGCGGAATGCCGAAGACCGTGCCGTCCTCGCCGTGGTTGTGGCGCCAGGCAGAAGGCAGAAAACGCTCTTCGGTGACTTGTAGCTGCGGTGGGGCATGGCCATTCTGCTCGAGCAGGTCGTCCAGCGGGCGGAGCATGCCGCGCTGGTAAAATCCCTCGGCCCAGTAAACGGAGGATTGGAATACGTCAGGCGGGGCGTTGCCGACCATCGCCGTCGAGAGCTTCTGCACGTAGTTTCCGAAGGGCACGATCTGGTAGACCACGTCGACGTCGGGATTTTGTGCTTCGAAGCGCCGCTCGATCTCGGCGAAGTACTGGCCGTACTCCTCGTTGGCAGAAGGGCTCCACCAGTCCCATACGCGCAGAGTGACGGGCCGCTTCTGTTCGTTGGTTAGCAGGTCGTCGACCAGCGCGCGCGTCAGGCCAGCACGCAGTAACACGCCCGTTAGTAGACACAGGCAAAGCGCTGATAGCGCCAGACGCATCATAGAGTGCGCACCGTCTGTATGGTTGGATGTGATGGGTAATTCATGGCGAGAAAACTAAGTTTTTGCCAACGTTGGGGCAAAGGGTCTACCCCGCGCTGTGGGTCGTTCAGGGTATGGGTGCTGCGGCCTGCTGCCAGGCCATGTAGAACTCGGCCATGTGCAGCCATCGATCGACTGGATACGTTTGGTCGGCGCACTCGGCTACGTCGAGCAGAGCGTTTGCCAGAGTGTGTGCGTCGTTCAACCAGTAAATGCGCTGCTCCTGATTGAGAGAGGCTGCATTGCTCGGTGCGCCAGCCGTCTTGACTACAAATCGTTGGTCGTCGACTTGGACTTCGTGGGAAATCTTTCCTGAGTATCTGCGTATCGCTTGCGGTGCTTCTGGTGTATAGGTGCCGTTCAGCAGGCTTATTGTGCGCTGTGCATTGAAGATTTATACATAGAGAGTTCTATGTTGTTCGAAGAGTTGGCGTTGACCGAGTGATAATAGAAACAATGTGGATCCAGCGTGATCTAACTGCATGGAGTTTACTTAGTGCGTTTAGTGTTAAATGCCGTTCGTAGCGTATCTAGCGCGTGGAACTAAGACCGCGCGTTACACATGGTATTGATATAGGAGACATGCAATGAACGAAACTTATCAGGTTCTCAGCGAAACGGAACAGGGCCGTCAAAAGATTCGCGATATTAAAGTTATGCTGTTGCAGGGGCCACGTTCCTATACGCTGGTGAAGGTCATAGCCGAAGATGGACTGTACGGAATTGGAGAGGCCTACGGAAGTCCTGGCGTTGGCGTGAAGGAGCAGGTCGAGGCGATCAAACCCTCGCTGATTGGTCGCGACCCGCTGGAAATCGACGTGCTCTATACGACGATGGGTCAAAACCCAGATCCCGGCATGGGGTGGGCAGGCGCTAGTCGAACGGATGGATCAGCACACGCATTAATGCGCGCGGCTAGCGGTATTGAGATGGCGCTGTGGGATTTGGCCGGGAAAATTCTCGGCGTGTCGTCGACCGTGCTCTTGGGCGGCAAGTTTCGCGACCGGGTGCGTCTCTATGATCACGCGCACCCGCGCGATATTTTGGATCGGGCCTCTTGCCAAGAGTGGGCACAGCAGGTCAAAGAGAATCCCGTCGGCTTTACCTGTCACAAGTTCGGTTTTCCTCACACTACGCCCGATACGGACGCTGGGCGCGATCGGTCTAATCGCGTGCTGACGGTGCGCGAACTGCGCCAGATAGAGGAGGGCTTTGCTAACTGTCGCGAGGCGCTAGGTTGGGATCACGATATTATGGTGCACTGCCACTGGGAATACGATGTGCGCACAGCGATACAGATTGCCGAAGCGGTGGCACCGATCAAGCCGCTGTGGCTTGAAGACGCGATGATCGTCAACTACTCGGAAAGCTGGAAGCGTCTGACGGCCAGTTCACCGGTGCCCATTTGCACGGGAGAAAATCTTTGGCGTCGCCAGGAGTTTGCCGACTTTATCATTAAGCAGGGTTGCGATATACTCCATCCGGATTTGCGCAACAGCGGCGGCTTTTTGGAGAACAAGCGCATTGCCGATATGGCTGAGATTTGGGGTGTGCCGATGGCTACGCACAACACGGGCTCACAGCTCAATACGTGGGCGACCTGCCAGTGGGCCGGCTCGATACGCGACTTTATCGCCTGCGAAACGGTCACGGGCAAGGGCGACTGGCTCGATGATCTGCTCGTGCTCGACGGTGCTTATATAAAAGATGGGCACGTGCGGATCACGGAGAAACCAGGTCTGGGCGTCGATCTGAATCCCGACGTGGCGCGCGCGCATTTAGTTGAAGGCGAGACGTGGTGGGGATGATCTGATTGGGCCGCGTTTCATTGTGCAAAAGCATCTGAGGCCTTGGTCTAAGGCGGGCTGTGAGATGTGATTAGATCGCATTACGACAGCGCAGCACGGCTTCTGCTAGGCCGTCTTCCGCGCCGACGTTGCCGGGAAAGACGACGTAGGACATGCCAGGGAAGCGGCTCTCCGGACCCAGCTGCCAAACGGGCACGCCGGGCAGGATCTGACCCAATATCTCTACGCTGTGTGCGCCCAGTCCAATACGAGCTACGTCGCTGGACGTAATGCCGCCTTTGGCGATCAAGAAACGCGGGGTCTGCGCAACCAGTTTGACTGCTTCGATAAGCGCAGTTGAGACGCGTTTGCCGATCTGTAAATCACCCGCTTTGCCATAAATTGTTTCTCGCTTTCTGCTCGTGTAGATGACTGCGTCGATGCCGGTCGATATGGCTTCCGTGGCCGCTTGCGCTACGCGTGCTATTTCCCGTTTGCGCTCCGGTCCGAGGACGGCTTCTACGTCGAGTTCGATGCCAGCGATGTCCTCTAATTGCATCAGCTGTTCGAGCTGTCGCGTCGTTTTGCCCACGTAGGAACCCACGGCCACGAGGCCGCCATGTGCAGAGGGTTGCGCCAACTCGCTCCCTCTGAGCAGGGGACGTTCGTTTACGCCGCTGCGCACTTTGACAAAGGATGCCGAGGTACGAAAGAGAAACCGTTTGCCTCGCTCCTGCGCGTCGAATAAGCCCATCATGCATACGGCTAGGTCTGCATAGGTAAGGGCGTTTATAATGGCGATACGTCCGGGCCCCATCTGGAGCAGCTGGTCGCGGACGCCTTCTGGTCCCTGCTGGCGAATGTGCTTGAGTGAGATGGAGAGCACGTCCGATGCGCACACCGCGCCGCCCGTTTTCTCCTCTACCCAGTGGACTAGGTTAGATCGGCTGTAGCCAAAGGTGGTATCGCGGGCAAACTCTGTCAGGGCTACTGGTCGCATCATATTGCTTTCTTCCACCCAGTGAATATCGCCTGCAGTTACTCGACCTCCTTCAGCAAAAAACGGACAGAGGACGACGCCGTCGTAGCGAATCCCCAGGCGTTCTTCAAACGCCGAGCGCACGGTCTCTAACTCCAGCGGAAAATGTCCGCGCAGCGTCGAGTCTCCACGCACGAGAAGGTCGAGCGGCTGTTCGAGTCGCTCGGCTATTTGGGCTAGCTGGTCAGCCAGATTATGGATGCAGGTCTGGGCATCGACTGGGGACATACTGCGGGTGTTGGTGAGCGCGAAAAAGGCATTTCTACGGTCGGACAACTGCGCCTCCAAGAGCGCTTCGTCCCAGTGTAGCAGCTCGCGCAGGCCGTGCACGGCTTGGCCGCCGGTTGGATCGTCGTCGAGAACGACCAGCATGTGTTCGAAGGCTCGCACGCGGCGCCGCACCGTCTCGGATAGGTCTTCGGGCCAAGGGGGCGGCAGCGCGCGGTCAAATTCGTCGCGTGTGAGGGGAGTATGTTCGCTGAAATTCACGCTACATGCTCCGGCATATTGGATGCGACGGGGGCGTGTGACATGGATACTAGTTCAGAAGATGCGATAGGCTTTGTCCCAGCAGGATTGGCTGAGCGGCCCGTCTGGCACGTGGCGCATAAGTCCGTAGAAGCCGTAGGGGTATTTAAACAGATGGCCGAGCCCGTGCTGAAGATACGCGTCGTCTAACACTAGTGATTTCCCATTTCTTTAATCTGGGGCCAGGTCGTAGACTGCACGGCCGTGTCCGCCTGTGCCACGTCCAGTGCAATGGAAAATACGCGGGAGCTCGCCGTTATATAAAGCGTGCCGTCGGCCAGCGTGCAGTTGGTCGGCTGTTCGGGAGTGGGAATGAGTCCCAGCGTTTGCCCATCTCGGGCAAAGACCCATACGCCGCGGCTGCTGCTGTTTCGCCCCGACACAAAGCTCGTTGCGTAAAGGGTACCGTTTGCATCTACAACCATACCATCCATAACGACGGCGGCGGTAGCGAAGATCCGTTCGTTAAATAGCATACCGTCGGTTGCTATATCCCATGCGTGAATTTCACCAACGCCGGCCGGATTGTCGTTGGTGACGTAGAGCGTGGATTGGTCGGGACTCAGGGCAATGCCGTTGGGGCGGTCCAGGTAGTCTACGACGCGAACGATCGCTCCGTCGGGTGCAATTCGGTAGACGCCTCTAACGGGCTGCGGCTGCGTTGAGGCGGAGCCAAAATAGGGGTCGGTAAAGTAGACGCTACCGTCGCGCGCCACGACCAAGTCATTGGGGGCGTTAAAGCGCACGCCTTCGAATGATTCTGCCAGAACGGAGACGCGTCCGTCGAGCTCTGTGCGCGTGACGCGTCCGCTGCCGCCTTCGCAGGCGTGTAGACGCCCGCTCTCATCAAAGAACAGGCCGTTGGCCGCATCGGTTCGGCTGCTGCGGAAGATGCTCAGCGCGCCGTCGCGCAGCGCGTTGATAGTTCCGTTGCCCAGATCGGTAAAAAAGAGCGTGCCTTCCCGGTTGACGGCGGGTCCTTCGACAAAGCCGTGGCCGTTGGAAAGCTCTATCAGCTCAGCGTCTGGGGCGACCATCGGCGGTCGGTTGGGTGATTGGGCGTGCGCCGCGGCATGGAGCGTTGCACATAGCAAACACACAGCTCTGATTGAGCGCAGTAAGCGTGCGGTGCGGTGTTGGATATTCTGTGTAAAGCGCGTCGTACTCATCGCTTGTGAATGCCTCTGTTGACGTATGGGATAGCGTCCGTTAACAGCCCAATGCGATCGCCCCGATCGAGTATCCGGGCGATCTCTCTCGACACAGTACGGAGCCTTTCTAAATGAGCGTCGATGTGAAATGGCCTATTCGCGATCGCAGAGAAACGATACGCTACGCAGTTGCCTCGCCTGCGTCAAATGCGTTGTTTCCCGCGCAGAGCATTGCCTTTTTTGAATCTTTACTTCGGGGGTTTTCGTATGGGACTCGATTGGACGACGATCGATCGCTTTTTGTTTGGTCAGGCTTGGACCGGATCGCGCATTGCCGAGCGCGCGGGCGTTCTCTGCGAAGAGATTGGTCCCCGATGGGCTACGAGCCCAGCCGAGCGCCGCGCAGCCGAATATCTGCGCGCGCAGTTTGCCCAAGATGGCTTAGAGGGCGCTGAGCTCGAAGCGTTTCAGCTGCCCACGTGGGAATACACGTGCGCGCAGGCGGCCTTGCTAGGAGAAGAAATGGCTCTTGACCTGCGCCCTTTCAACCGCTGTTCACCTTGTAAAATTACGGCGCCCGTAGTAGACGTGCAATTTGGCACGGAGCGACACGTGGAGGCCGCGCGCGCAGCGCTGTCGGGTGCCATTGCCGTAATGAATATCGCGTACGAGCCGTTTACTGCGCCGGTGCCTCTTTACGTGCGTTTGCAAACGCTGGCTGCTGCGGGCGTGGCCGCCGTCGTATGCGTCGATTCCAAAGACGGTCGGCGGGTTGAATATCACAATGCCGGCGATTGGCGGGCGCCGGAGTCGGCCGAGGCGCCCGTCCCATGCGTGACTACCTCGTGCGAGCACGGAGCATGGCTGCGCAGGCGGGGCGGGCAGTCTCTCAGCCTGCACGTGGAGAGTCGCTTTTACGACGCACCGACGCAGAACGTCGTGGCGCATCTATCTGGAGAGCACTGGCCCGAACAGCAAATTGTGCTAGTCGGCCATCACGATACGGTACTGGGGACGGCGGGCGGAAATGATAACGCGTCGGGCACGCTGGCCGTGTTAGAGACGGCTCGAACGTTAGCTGCGCTTCGTAGAGAGCTCGGTGTTGCGCCGGGTTGCACGCTGCGCTTTGCCACGCTGAGCGCCGAAGAACAGCGTCTAGCCGGCGCTGCCGAATATGCGCGTCGCCACTGCAGTTCGGGTGAGCAGACCCGGTTAGTGGTCAACTTAGACGAACTGTCTACGGGTCATATGAAAGGAATGGTGCTGGCATTTGATCACCTACAGCCGCTCGTGCAGAGGCAGCTAGACGCGCTGGGCGATGGGCTGCAGTGTCACGCCATGGCCCAGCTCGACTCGACCTCTGATCACTATCCCTTCTTGCGCTTGGGCGTCGATGCGGCCCACCTGTGGCGCTGGCGCTTTCACGGTCGTCACGCCGATTCAAACTACCATCACGAGGGAGCTGATACGCGCGATAAAATTAACGTGCGCGAACTCAAGGAATACGCGGGTCAACTAGCTCGGATTCTGCTGCGCATGTCGCACGTGCCGCCGCAGGAATGGCCGGACAATCCGCAAACAGAGCAGACGGTTGCGGCGCGCGTAGAGGCCGAGCGCGATCAGGTGATTCGCGTGTACTAAGGATTAGTCCGCGCTTTTTTGGGCAGAGAGTACGACAAACTTTCCCGTCCGCTCTAGCGTGCTACAGTGACCGAATATCCGTTTGATACGTCCGTGATGTCTGAGTCCACTGTTGCCAACTACCAGCAGCTGGCCACCGAATTTGAGCGCCCTTTTAGCCTGAGCGAACATGCGCCATGGTACTGTCTGATCTATGGCCTGTTGTCGGTGAAACGGCGGATTGCATAGGACTAGGTCGAGGCTGTTGCGGTCGCATTCTACTAGGCCATCGCCCGCGACAAAGGAAGCGTTGCGCCCTCTAAAGGCGCGCTGAAAATTGGCGTGGGCAGAGGAGACGGCCATAAACGACTCATCGACAAAAATGAGTTCAGCTTGCGGACTGCGCTCGGCGGCTACGAGGCCGATAACGCCGTTACCGCAGCCCAAATCGGCTATCTGGACTGTGCCAGATAGGCTGGGAATATGTCGCAGGAGCAGGCGAGTCCCGTTGTCTAGACGCTGACGTGAAAAAACGTTGGCCGCATTCTCTAGCGTGAATTCAGTGCCTTGGAGTGCATACGCGGTGGGATAGGGCGACGGACTTACCTCGAGATTTGTATCCAATGTGCTAAAGATGAGGCGTGCTTTCTTTTGCGCCAGCGAAGTGTGCGTTGGGCCGATTAGGCGTTTGCACAGATCGAGCGTTGATGTGTGTACGTCGCGGACCATGCCGGCGCCCACGATATGCGTCTGCGCGTGCAAGAGAGGCCGCAGTCGATACAGCTCGTCTTCTAATAGAGCAAGGTTCTTGGGCACTTTAAACAGCAGCAGATCAATCGAGTCGTCTGGCCTATCTAACGAACTCAGCAAGCGCACGGCCGCGCTCGCTCGGCCGTTGCGCGCTAGATTGACCTCCGTGCCTTTGTGCGATAGAAATGAGTCGGATAGGGCCCAGGGCGCCGCGTTGGCTAATGCCGTAGAGAGGGCTCCCCAGGCATCGTTGATAATGAGCATGCGGCAGCCTGTAGCGGGTAGGCTCTCCGTGCTTAAATGGTGCAGCAGGTACTCGTCGGCTGCATCCCACGCACGCAGAGAGTCGCGCTTGTTTTCGGGATAGCGCGCGAGCGTGAATGTCCCCTGCGCTACGCTTAGTGTTTGCACTAGCCTCTATAGCGGGCACACACGGCCTGTTCGCGCTCCTGGGCGCGCGCCCACGCATGGGGAAAGCGCGGATTGGCCAGCGTGTTTGGACCGGGGATATAGGGAAAATTTTCGGCAAAGTCGTCGATGAGTTCCATGCCGAACCCGGGCTCGTCTCCCAGTGTTATGCGCGACTGATGCGGCCGGTAGGGTTCCTTAAACAGGCCGTAGCGAAAGTCGGATGGATACATGAAAAACTCGCACATATGGCCACCGGTGGCCGCCACCAGATGCGCATTGCACATCGTGCCCAAGCTCGTACTCCAGTTGTGCGGCACCATCTTGACGCCCGCTGCGCGCGCCCGCTGTGCTACGTGCCAATTTTTCGTTAGGCCCATGTGTATGCAATCGGACTGTACGGCGTCGTAAACGCCTTCGCGTATCCAGGGTTCGGCCTCTTCATACGTGCGAAAGCGCTCGCCGCCCCACAGCATAACGCGCGGCATGCGTTCCTTTAGTGTTCGATAGTCGGCAAACTGGGTGGGGCCTTCGTCTCCCATGGGCTGTTCAAAAAAGTAAAATGCCAATTCGTCGATAATGGGTGCGATGGTCAAGCACTCTTCAAAGGTCCATGAATCGTAGCCCTTTTTCTCTAGGCCGAGTCGGAACGACGGACCGACGGCTTCGCGCAGCTGTCGGCATATTTCGCCGAGTTTGTGCGGGTTGATGCCGGCCTCCTGCCAGTCAGTTCCCGGTCGCCATTTGAAGGTGTCGAATCCGAGTTCCTTGTATCGCAGAGCCTCTTCTATCAGGGCTTGAGCCCCCCACGAAGATCCGTCGCCGCGATCGTAATAGGTCCACATGACGCCTCCGCTGGCGTATACGTGCACGCTTGGATCGGGCTCGATGTCCAGCGCCAATAGGCGGTATACAGGCTGTCCGAGCGCGCGACCGACCAAATCCCAGCAGGCGACGTCGATGCCGGGCAGGATTTCTGTACCTAAGAGGTCATAGGGATTCTTACCCACCAAGTGGTCGTAGCTGTGCTGGGCGTCGCCTGCGGCACCTGGCCCAATGCCCTTTAGGCCCTCTTCGGTCCAAATTTCTACGATCGACTCGTCGCGTTTGCTTAGGATGACGGGGCCACACTCGTGGATGGGCGAACCGTCGGCGGGTTGGTAGGTAATTGGCGTGACGCGGATATCGCGGATGGTTAACTGGGGGCGTTCGACGCGATCGAGTAGGTTGCGGATATCATCGGACATGGTCGATTTACTTTCGCTAAGGGGCCTAGGCAGACGTGGACAGTAAAATTGCGCGGCGGTGGTGCCGCGTTCCTGGCAAGAGATCCTCTGCGCGCTGCGCATGTGTCTTTCGACCTCAGGCAAAAAAGCACATATTCACCGGTCTGACAATCCCACGTACGAACCAGAGGAGCTATGTATGGCTTATCACGTTTATATTTCAAATGCCGCGAGCGCTTTTTTCTCTTATTTCATAATGGACGAAAGCAGCGGTCGTCTTCAGCCGCAGGCCGACATTCAACTGCCGGCCGAACCCGGTGCCGTAGCTGTCAGCCCCGATCAGTCGCATATGTTTGTCGCGCTGCGGTCGGCCAAATATTTGGCGAGCTATCGCATTGATGCAGCGTCCGGTCAGCTTACGCAGGTTTCCACCAGCGGACAGGAAGAGGGTCCGCCCTACCTATATGTCGACAAGACGGGTCGCTTCCTGCTCTCTTCGTACTACGGCGGTGGAACCGTTAGCGTGCACGGTATCAACGATGACTACAGCCTTTCGTCCGAGCCGCTGCAGACGCTTGAAACGGACGGCCACGCGCACAGCATTCAAACGGATCGGGCCAACAAGTTTGCCTTCGTGCCGCATACCAACCCCGCCAATGCGATCTATCAGTTTCGCTTTGAAGAGCGAACGGGGGTGCTGTCTCCTAATGACCCGCCGAAGATCGAGCCGGAAACGCCTGAGGGCCCCCGTCACTTTGCGTTCCACCCGCATAAGGACCTGCTTTACTCGATTAACGAAAATGGAAGCACGGTGTCTGCTCATCGTTTCGACGCGCAAAACGGCACGTTGGAATCGTTTCAAGTTATTTCGACGCTTCCCGGCGGCCGCCCCGTTGAGGGCAATACCACGGCCGAACTCGACATCACGCCCGACGGTAAGTTTCTCTACGGATCGAACCGTGGTCACGATTCACTGGCGCTCTTTTCCATTGCAGAAGACGGAACGCTAGAGGCCCAAGGTCACTTTCCCACAGAGAAAACGCCGCGCTTTTTTGCCATTGATCCGAGCGGCCGGTTTCTCTACTCGGTCGGTCAGGACTCGGGTGGCCTACAGTCGTATGCAATCGACTCGTCGACCGGCGCGCTTGAGCCGCTAGAGCAGCACGAAGTGGGTGAGAGCCCGCTGTGGATTACCTTTGTGAAAAAGCAGTAGAAAACCAGCGGTGGGGAAGGTGCGCCCTGTCGGCCTTTGGGCTGACAGGGCGTTTTTTTCTATAGAGCCTACGGACGGTCATTGTCCAATCCAACGGCCTGTTCAATCGCCTCCAATCCATCGCGCTCGAGCAGACGGACGAGACCTCGGTTGATCTGCCGAACTAGCCCGGGTCCGCGGTAGACTAGTGCCGTGTAAATCTGTACAAGGGAAGCGCCGAGGCGGATCTTCTCGTAGGCATCTTCAGCCGTGCGCACGCCCCCAGATCCTATGATGACGTGGCGCTGGCGGTCTATGTGGCGATACCAGAAGCGCAGTGCTTCGTTCATCTGGTCTTGCGTGGGAGGACCGCAGAGCGTGCCCGGCATGGGTTCTACGACGTGGGCGGGCGAGCGCAGCGGGTAGTTCGCGCCCGGCGGCAGATTAAAGATGAATCCCCTTACAAAGCTGCAGCCCTCTATGGCGCTGAGCGTATTTTCCATGCGGTGGCCGTCTGCGTGAGCCGTGAACTTGAGAAAGACCGGTGGCAGGTCTCGAATGCGTCCATATTCGAGCATGAGAGTGCGCAGCACGTCCGGAGAGTCGAAGGGGCTGCTCCCTCCGGTCGTGTTGGGGCAGTTTAGGTTGAGCGTGACGTAGTCGACCTTGCTGCAAAAGGGACGTACAGCCTCGACAAATTCTTCTATAACAGCGTCATCCTCTAGCCCCTGTCCTGTGTTGGTTTCGACTAGGTTAACGCCCAATGGACCGTCTGTACTCCGTTTATGCATGCGCTGCGATACGGCCTGTGCTCCTCCGTTGGGAACCCCGTAATTGACGATGATGGCCTCGTCGGCTGGAAGGCGGAAGAGACGCGGCTTGGCATTGCCAACGGAGGGATGCGCCGACACGGAGCCGACTTCGACGGAGCCGAAACCCAGCGCGTCTAGGGCGCGAACGGCACGGCCGTTTTTGTCAAAACCGGCCGCTAGGCCCAGGGGGTTCGTAAAGTGCAGTCCAGCCACCGTGCAGTGCAGGCTGGGGTGGCTGTATTCAAAGAGCGTGCGTAAGAGGATGCGCCCTACGTGCGTTGCGCCCAGCGCGGCGCCGACATCCAGCGTCCGGTTGTGTATCCACTCGGCGTCGCACGAAAAGAGCAGCGGTCGAACAAGGGTTCGGTATAAGTCCATTTCCATAACCTATGCCGTTCGTTCGAGTTGCGCTACGTTGCCGGGTCGAGATGCGCTATTTAGTATAACACGAGAAAGAGAGCGAGTATGCTAGGACTCATTGGATTGGGCTTGGTGGGCACGGCCCTGTGCGAACGGTTTGTGCGGGCAGGATGGACCGTGTGTGGGTTTGACGTGGAGGGGGAAGCTAACGATCGCGCTCGACGGCTGGGTGCACAGATAGCCGATTCGCCGGCAGACGTGGCGTCGCGTGCGCGTTTGACCGTGCTATCTCTTCCCAATTCGGACCTAGTGCAACGCGTGATTGAAGGAGCTGACGGCATGATAGAAGGGCTGCGCAGCGGAGATTTGCTGGTCGATACGACGACGGCTGATCCGCTGTCTACCACAGCCTTGGCAGAGCGCCTGCGGCAGCGCGGCGCGCGCTTTGTAGACGCGACGATCCTCGGCTCGAGTCAGCAGGTGCTCGAAGGGGAAGTCTTGGTAATGGCCGGCGGAGAGGTGGACGACGTGCGCGATTGCGCCGACGTGCTCAACGCCTTCGCCCGTCAGACCTTTCACATGGGAACAAACGGCAAGGGATCTGAGGCTAAGCTCGTCGTCAACTTGGTCCTCGGTCTCAATCGGTTGGTCCTTGCGGAGGGGTTGGTGCTGGGTGAACAAGCCGGCATTGATGCCAGTGCGCTGCTCTCAGTGCTGCGTGCAGGGGCGGCCTATTCGCGTGCGATGGATCACAAGGGGCAGAAGATGATCGAGCGCGAGTTTACGCCGCAGGCTCGTTTAGCCCAGCATGCAAAAGACGTCGAGTTGATGCGGGCTCTTGCCGCCCGCTGCGGCGCTGAGCTGCCGCTGAGTGCGGTGCATGCGCAGATCTTACAGCGCGCCATCGCAGAAGATATGGGCGACTGGGACAATGCTGC
>CAXGPR010000072.1:0-18435 GCA_964011675.1 uncultured bacterium | reverse complement strand
CAGCGCGTTGTATAAACGGCGAAAGCGCATGGCTACGGATATATTGCAGACAGAGGAAGATCAGGATTCGGCCCTGTACGAGGTGAAGCTCGAAGTATTTGAAGGGCCGATGGATCTCTTGCTCTATCTAATCCGCAAAGACGAACTTGACATATACGACATACCCATTGCTCGTATAACCAATAACTATCTCGGTTTTCTCGGGCAAATTCACCTTCTCGATATCGAACAGGCTAGCGACTTTATCTTGATGGCCGCTACGCTTATGCGCATCAAGTCGCAGATGATGTTGCCGCGCGAAGAGAGCGTAGATGGTATGGGTGAAGAGGGCGATCCACGCGAGGAATTGATGCGTCGACTGCTGGAATATCAGCAGTTTAAAGAGGTCGCTGATTGGTTAGGGGTGCAGAAGGACGCGCGACGCGACGTTTTTCTTAGCCGAAAAGGACTTAGTGATCACGACTTAGAGAGTAGTGAGCCGACGCTGAAACCGGTGTCTTTGTTTGACCTAATCAAGGTGTATAAGCACGTATTAGACACCGTCCCACAGGCGCTAGTGCACCAGATTGTAGGTGAGCAGGTTTCGGTTGCCGATTGCATTGATTTCATCGTTGCCGCGATTGACCAGCGTTCACGCGTTCGTTTTATAGAGCTTGTTGACGGCCGTGGTAGAGAGGAGATGGTAGCCACCTTCATTGGCCTATTAGAACTACTCAAGTCGCAGCGCATCCGCGTGCAGCAGTCGAGTCCATTTGACGACATATGGATTGAGAAACAAGAGCCGCAAGAGGTATCGAAAGTTGTAGAAGAAGGCGGTAGCGCGGGTTTGGTGGGAGAAGATGTGGAGATGTCTGACGATGGGGAAAGCGAAGAGAAGGCACCGTGAGCGAAGAGTGTTCAGTCGCCCCTGAAAAGGCAAGCGCAATCATTGAGGCGATCCTACTGACGGCCGATGCCCCGGTGACGCCGGGCCGCTTAGTCGCTCTGCTGGACGAGTACAACGGTCGAGACATACGCGAATTGGTAGACTCACTCAACGCTGGATATGCCGATGGTGGGCATGGATTTTCCATCGTAGAAGTGGCAGGTGGTTTCCAGTTAGCAACGCGGCATGAATGTGGACCCTGGCTGCGTAAGTTTCACAACGATTCGAATCAGATTCGGTTGTCGCAGGCTGCTCTGGAGTCGCTTGCCATAGTTGCCTTTAAACAGCCGGTAACGCGCATCGAAGTGGATACGATTCGCGGCGTTAACTCCGGCGGCGTAATTCAGACACTGATGGAACTATCTATGATTCGCATTGTCGGTCGCTCAGAGGGTATCGGCAAGCCGATGTTGTTCGGCACAACGCGTGAATTCTTAGTCCACTTTGGTCTAAAGACCCTAGCAGATCTTCCTAAGCCCAGAGAGCTCGAAGAGTTGCTTGAATCAGGAGAAAACAAAGCCGAAGCGCGTCAACAAATGGCTATGGAGCTGCAGGAGCTACAGGGTCGTGCTGAAGGACAATTGGATTCGGAGGATAGCGATCAACCCGCTTCTGGAGCGGAGTACGTCGATGCGGATTTGCAGGACAACGTCGCGGTTGGCGCTTCCGAAGGAACGAAAGATCTGGGCCAAGAAGAAGATATAGAGACCGACAGCCGGCACGGCGAGAACTTGGACGGCAATGACGCGTGAGCAATCGGCTTACACGATGCGCCTCAATCGCTTTCTCGCTCGTTCTGGCGTGGCTTCACGGCGCAAAAGCGATGAGCTTATTGCCCGCGGGTTGGTGAGAGTAAATGGTGAGGTTGTTGATAGTTTGGGCGCTGGTGTAGATCCGCAGCGCGATTCGGTTGAGTGTGCGGGACAGATTGTGTGCTTGCCCGTGGAATGCGAATATATCGTACTCAACAAACCCGCTGGTTATGTAGTCACGCGAAGCGATACGCATGATCGGCCAACGGTTTTTGACCTGCTTAGCTCTCAGCGTTCGGGTACGATGCCTGTCGGCCGCCTGGATATGAACACGACAGGTCTCTTACTTTGGACCGACGATGGTGAACTGGCTTTTCGCCTACTACACCCTCGTTATGTGGTTGATAAAGTGTACGAGGCGGTGGTGCGGGGTAGGCCGAGTGAGGAAAAGCTACAGATGTTGCGAGAGGGGATCGAACTAGACGACGGTCTAACGTCGCCTGCACAAGTCGAAGTAATACGCTGCGAAGGGAGCGGCTATAAGATGGAGGCGTGCGTTCGTCTATGCATACACGAGGGACGTAAGCGTCAGGTGCGACGCATGCTGCGGACGGTTGGTCACCCAGTGCGTCTGCTCAGGAGAGTGGCGTTTGCTGGTTTGACCTTGGAAGGTCTCAAAGAGGGCACGCATCGGGGACTTAGTGTGGAAGAGACGCGAGCCCTGCGCACGCAGGTGGGACTATAGTGGCGAATATTGTCATTGCGATTGACGGTGTGGTTGGTTCGGGAAAATCAACTACAGCCCGCCTTGTAGCCGAAACCTTAGGATATCGCCACTTAGATACGGGCGCTATGTACCGCGCCGTTGCCCTAGCGGCGAGACGTCAGGGCATTGAATCCGAAGATGAACGTGCTTTGGCCGATTTGCTTCCCACGCTTCATATCGATTTGTTGCCCTCTGACCAAGGGGCATCCGTTATGCTTAACGGAGAAGATGTGAGCGAAGAGATTCGTCGCCCGGAAACGACTCGGTGTGTGGGACGTTTTGCGGATAGGCCCATAGTGCGTCGGGCGCTGGTGACTCGCCAGCAAACGTTGGGTGCTCGCGGGGGCGTTGTCGCCGAAGGACGGGATATGGGATTGGTTGTATTTCCCAATGCAGAACTCAAGGTTCGCATGGTCGCCAATCTAGATGTGCGCACGCAGCGACGACTCGATGAACTTGTAGCGAAAGGCATCGGTACGTGTTTTGATGAAGTGCGCACTGACATTGCAGAGCGCGATCGAGAAGACGCTCAGCGTGACTACGGGGGCGATGGGGTCGCCGCCGACTACTTAGACGTAGATACGACGAATATGAATTTAGCGCAGCAGGTTGCCACCGTAGTCGATTTGGCTCGACAGCGCGGCGCCCAATAGTCGCGCCTTCTGATTTTTGTAGTACCGCATCGAGCAATTTCGCTCGGTGTGCCATTGATGCAGGACATATATGCCTGCTTTAACCGCAGTATTTGAGGTGTTTCAATGAGTGAAGAAACCCCCGTCGCTGAAGCTTCGGAAGAACAGAAGCCAGTATACGGCAACATAAGTGCCGAAGAACTGGAGAAGCCGGAGTATAGCGAAGAGCAGATGAATGAGATGATGGCCCTCTATGACGAGAGCATCTCTGGAATACAAGAGGGGCAGATCGTAAAGGGAACCATCGTGTCGACCGGCGAAAGCGAAGTTATGATCGACATTGGTTTTAAGTCGGAAGGCGCTGTACCCCGTCGCGAATTTAATGATCTTTCGGCGATCGAAATAGGTCAGGAAATTGAAGTATTTCTCGAAAATGTCGAAGATCAAGAAGGCCAAGTCGTTCTGTCTAAGCAGAAAGCTGACTTTATGCGTGTCTGGGATTCAATCAAAGATGCGCACGACACCGGTAACACAGTACAGGGTCGCTTGATGCGTCGGATTAAGGGGGGAATTGTCGTCGACTTATTTGGTGTTGATGCCTTCTTGCCTGGTTCCCAGATCGATATTCGTCAGGTCAAAAACTTTGATCAGTTTCTCGGTCAGGAATTTCCCTTTAAGATCATAAAGCTCAATAAAGCGCGTCGTAATATCGTTGTTTCGCGTCGTGCAGTGCTCGAAGAAGAGCGCTCAAAAATGCGCGAAGAGATCGTCAAGGTGCTCGAAGAGGGGCAGACCCGCGAGGGCGTGGTCAAGAATATCACCGACTTTGGTGCCTTCATCGACTTGGGTGGCGTAGACGGCCTGCTACACATTACCGACATGTCCTGGGGACGTGTCAGTCATCCCTCCGAACTGGTTTCTATTGGTGACCGCATCAAAGTCAAGGTTTTGAATTACGACCGCGAACGCGAGCGCATATCGCTCGGTCTCAAGCAGCTGACCGCGCATCCTTGGGAGAGCATAGAGAACAAGTATCCAATCGATAGCCAGACGCGTGGCAAAGTTGTTTCAATTACCGATTACGGTGCCTTTGTCGAGTTGGAGGAAGGTATAGAAGGATTGGTTCACATTTCTGAAATGTCGTGGACGCAGCACGTGCGCCATCCGTCTAAGCTTGTTAATATTGGTGACGTTGTTGAGGTCATGATTCTTAAGATTGACCAAGAGAACCAGAAGATCTCTCTCGGTATGAAGCAAACAGAAGACGATCCTTGGGAGACGCTCGACGCCAAGTATCCTCCCAATACCCACCTAGAGGGCACGGTGCGGAGTTTGACAAACTTCGGTGCTTTTGTCGAGATCGAAGACAATATCGACGGGTTGGTCCACATATCAGATATGTCGTGGACTCGGCGCATACGTCAGGCTAGCGAAATGTTCAAAAAGGGCGATGTCATTCAGGTCGTCGTAACGGAGATCGACGTAAAGCGCCGCCGCATATCACTGAGCCACAAATTGTCCTTCGAGAACCCTTGGCCGCAGTTTGCTGAGAAATATGCGGTTGGAACGGAGACGCGAGGTGTTGTTTCGCGCATTCTAGAGCGTGGCTTAGTCGTTTCTTTCGACGGCGACGTAGATGGCTTTGTGCCGTTGTCGCAGTTGGCGATTGACGGTATGCAGAATCCGCATCAGTGCTTTTCCGAAGAGCAAGAAATTCCGCTGAAAGTCATTGAGTTTGATGAGAATCAGAAAAAGATCGTGCTCAGCGCCCGAGACTACTTTCGCGACAAAGATCAGTCTGAGTATGAAGCCTATGTGGAGGCTCATCCCATTGGCGATTACACGATCGATGAGACGACAGCTGATTCAGACGATGAGATGGAGAGCTGGGGCGACGTTCACGAAGAGGGGGACGCTCCTGCCGAAGATGGCGGAGAAGATAGTTAGTTCTCTTTCCTGCCTTTTGTGTGTTGTGGAGCGTCGGGCGTTGCCCGGCGCTCCATTTTTTTCGTTGTAAGCGCGGCGTGTCTCTTTGCCGCGTCAGATGCAAATTTTTATTTTGTGACTCACTCTGTAATCCTTCACTCAGATTTTTATTGCACGCACGCGAGCGCTATGGCCAAGAATAAACTCACCCCAGCGATGGAACAGTATATGCATTTCAAACGGCTGCACCAGGATGCGATCCTGTTTTTTCGCATGGGTGATTTTTACGAGATGTTCTTTGATGACGCCAAGGATGCTGCGCGTCTGCTCGGTCTCACGCTGACCTCGCGCAATCACGGTAAGACGTCAGGAGACGTGCCCCTTGCTGGAGTGCCGCATCACGCCATGGAGAACTACTTAGCCAAGCTGATTCAGATGGGTCGTAAGGTGGCTATATGTGAGCAGGTTGAAGATCCTAGACAGGCCAAGGGAGTGGTAAAAAGAGATGTCGTACAGGTCGTTTCTCCTGGCACCGCTCTATCAGACTCCATGCTCGATCAGCAACGCAATAACTTTCTCGTTGGCTTGGCACTGTGGTCAAATATTGTGGGAATTGCCAGCGTCGATATGTCGACGGGAGACTTCGTATTGGATGAAGTACCGATTGAAGGATTAGGAG
This sequence comes from uncultured bacterium, assembly GCA_964011675.1. Taxonomy (GTDB): domain Bacteria; phylum Latescibacterota; class UBA2968; order UBA8231; family UBA8231. The sequence goes on along the minus strand of CAXGPR010000072.1, from coordinate 12,755 downwards.
ATGAACTGCAGAGTGTAGCACCGGCCGAAATCCTATTGGCGGAAGGGACGGATGGCGAATGGGTAGAACAGATTCAACGACTGTTGCCGAGCACGGTGCTAAGCAAGATTGAAGATTGGCACTTTGAAGAATCGACGGCTAAAGAGCTTCTTTTTGAACAACTAAACGTACGGTCTCTCAAGGGATTTGGTTGCGAAGACCTGAATGCAGGTGTTCGTGCTGCAGGTGCTGTTGTCGCCTATCTGCGCGATAATCAACGAGGTGCAGTAGACCACATCAACCGATTGCAGCGAAAGCGCCGAGAAGACCATGTACTGGTAGACGCGACCGCCCAGCGCAATTTGGAACTGCTGGCCAACCAACAGGACGGTGGGCGGAGCGGCTCGCTACTAGATGTGGTGGATCACACCTGCACACCTATGGGAGCACGTCTTCTCCGCATGTGGCTTGTTCAGCCGCTTAAAGGGCTCGAAGAAATAAATGGTCGACTCGATGCCGTTGATGAGATGGTATCGGCGCGCGATGTGCGCCGTGCACTGCGCGCGCTTTTGCAGGGTGTGGGTGATTTGGAACGCCTCATGGCTAGAATATGCTGTCAGCGCGCGAATGCGCGTGATCTGGTGGCGCTTGCATCGTCTTTGGAAAGGCTGCCAGACCTGCGCGTGTGTTTGGCCCAAAGCACGGCCTATCAGTTGGCAGCGTTGCGAGACGAAGAGCTTGTCGACGTCGGCGAATTGGTTGATGCTATACGCAGTTGTCTAGTAGATGAACCCCCGGCCGTCTTAACAGATGGGGGCGTTATACGCGACGGTTTCGATGGTAGAGTAGACGAATTGCGCCAGATTAGTCGTGGTGGCAAGGATCTGATCGCCCAAATACAACAGCGTGAACGCGAGCGCACGGGTATAAGCTCGCTCAAAATTGGTTTCAATCAGGTTTTCGGATACTACATAGAGGTCAGCAAAGTCAACACATCGCGTGCGCCTGAGGACTATATCCGCAAGCAAACGTTAACCAACGCAGAGCGCTATATTACTCCCGAGTTAAAGGAATATGAAGAGAAAGTGCTGGGCGCTGAAGATGCGCTCAAAGAGCTCGAAAATGGCCTTTTTATTGAGCTTCGCAACCGCGTGGCCGAGTGGACTACACAGGTGCAACGCATCGCGCGCGCGATGGCGCGAATTGACGTGCTGTGTTCGTTTTCCGAGTTGGCCGAGTTGGAGCGATATGTGCGTCCTGAGGTGGACGACAGCACGTGCCTGCAAATCAGAGAGGGTCGCCATCCAGTTGTCGAGCGTCAGCTACGCGAGGGACGCTTTGTTCCCAATGATGTACGCATCCATGCCGAATCTGCGCAGATACTGCTTATCACGGGCCCCAATATGGCTGGTAAGAGCACGATTATACGCCAAGTAGGCTTAATTGCGTTGCTGGCTCAAGTGGGATCTTTTGTGCCTGCTAAGTCAGCCCATATTGGCGTGGTTGACCGCATATTCACGCGCGTTGGAGCCTCTGATAATCTGGCGGGTGGTGAGAGCACATTCATGGTCGAGATGAATGAAGCAGCAAATATTCTCAATAATGTGGGAGATCGAAGTCTGATCTTAATGGATGAGCTTGGACGCGGTACCAGCACATTTGACGGGTTGAGTATTGCTTGGTCTATCGTCGAGTATTTACATCAGCATGAACGGGCACGTCCACGCACGCTTTTTGCGACACACTATCACGAGATGACAGCGTTAGAGCAGCAGTTGGAACGCGTAGAAAATTTCAACGTAGCGGTGCGCGAAGAGGGCGATGGCGTAGTTTTTCTACACCGTCTTGCGCCCGGGCCTGCAGATCGCTCTTACGGTATCAACGTGGCGCAGATGGCCGGCATGCCTCATGGAGTTGTCCGTAGGGCTAAAGATATTCTTGCCCGGTTGGAAGGCGGGCAAATTGACGTGGAGCAGATTCACGGGCTAGAAAAAGGGGCGGCGGTACAGACGCCCATCGTGTTGGATCAGAAGCGTGTAAATGTGTCGGACAGTGTCCAAGGAGAAAGTGATGCGTGCTCAGACAGTACGGCTCCGCAACTCGATCTATTTCCCAAAGCTAACGAACTTTTTGCCGACGAACTCGAGGGGATGAATCTGAGTCAGATTACGCCGCTGCAGGCCCTACTTAAGCTCAATGAATGGCAGGAAACACTGCGCGATCGCAGATAACACGAAGTCTGAAACGGTGTTGTGAAGAAAGGATTTTTGTATGGCTTCCCCGGCAGATCGTTTTACTCGGTTAGAAAAAATAGCTGTTTTTCTTATTGCGATGGGCGAAGCGCGTTCTAGAGAGATACTGGCTGATTTTGATCTGGCTACCATTGAGCAAATTAATGACACTATTGGATTTTTGGGAGATATTACGCCGCAAGAGAAGGCAGCAGTAATGATTGAATTTGGCGATTTCTTTTACAAGAACAAGCCGCTGTCGTCAAAGCTTTATCCACCGGTAAAAACAAAATCCAAGCCCGGAATGGGAGGGCAGAACTCTTCCGCTGCAGTTGCTGCCAAGAGTAAAAAGAAGCCGTCAACAGTGCAGAGCAAAAAGGAGGTGTTGACTTCCGGACAGGTTGCTGCAGAGCAAGCTGCTGCAGAGGCACTAGATAAGCTAAAAACTCAGGTTGGTAGCATAGACTGGAGTAAGGCGGGATACGACTTTGGTGAAGGGTTTAAGGGGTCGGGCGAACGCGGCCGTTAGTTCGCTTGGTCACCTGTAATAAGACCAATTTCTCGTGCGCGTTCGATGAGTGCGCGACTGATGATTGCCAATGTACTTAGGGCGAGGACGATTTGGGCTGTTATATAAGCTGTTTGCACAATAGATTTCGTTTGTGAGTGTTGAATCTTTATCGCTTTGTAGCAAAGTCTGCGCCAGAGTGTCGTAAATGCTCCAAGTTGTTTAAATTACAGTAGGTAATGCTTTTTTCTCAACGCGAGATGCGCATGCAGGTGGAAAATATGTCTGCAGCGCCCCACGCATTTTCCCCCTTTGTGATGGACGAAAAAAAGCCAGATATCGTTTGGGGTCGTCACCCTGTGCTAGAAGCGCTGCGCTCTGGTCGTTCCGTGCAGCGCTTGCTCATAGCGGATGGAGGTCGAGGTGAGGTCGTCGATGAGATCTTTACTCTGGCACGCCAAGCCAAAGTGCCGTATGACTTGCGTAATCGCGATTTCCTTGACCGGATTGCAGGACCGCGTCATCAGGGTGTTATTGCTTACATGGCCGCGCGCTCATATACCGATTTCGAGGCGGTCTTAGCCGATCTCGATTTGAGCAGCGGCTTTCTCGTTTTTCTAGACCAGATTCAAGATCCACATAATTTAGGTGCGATCGTGCGTAGCGCGCATGCAGTGGGAGCAGACGCAGTTGTGCTGCCGCGCAGAGGGGCATGTGGTCTGACGGCTACGGCAGTAAAGGCAGCTGCCGGGGCAGTTGAGCACGTGCCGATATGCCAAGTAGATAATATCCAGAAAGCGCTGCAAAAGGTGCGTTCACTCGGTGTATGGACCATAGGTCTAGATTCGCAGGGTGATACGAATTTCACTGCCGTTGACTACGGTAGAGCCTGTGCGCTTGTGGTGGGTAGCGAAGGGCGAGGGTTGAGACGCATGGTGGGAGAACGCTGCGATTTTCTCGTTGCGATTCCTATGGCGCGTAGCCAAGTGGGCTCGCTGAACGCGTCTGTAGCAGCTGGGATTGTGCTGTATGAAGTGCACCGTCAGCGCAGCGCATGAGAAATTTCCTTCTGCTTTTGATGCTGTGCACAGCGCACTTGGCGAGTGCGGACACGCAGCGCGAACTAAAGGCAGCCCAAAAACTGCTGTCCGAAGTGCGCGAAGGCAGCGCTCAACGTGGTTTTACTTACAGCGCTCAGCATATGCTCTACTACGAAAAGGGTGATTCGCTTGTGCTGCGCGGTGAGGCGAAGGTACGACACAAAGGCGCCACGTTGGAGGCGGCTGAAATGGTATACTTTCGCTCTCTTAATAGGGTCGAGGCTCGCAGTGGGATAGATAGTAGCGGATCCGTTGTGGGACAGCCCGTGTTAGAGCGCGCTGAAGAAGTGTTACGGGGCGAGCGTATTGTATACGACTTGAAAGACGGACGCGGCTCTATTCTTTCCGGCCGTATCCAGCGAGATAAGGGCTTTTACTCGGGACGCGAGATACACACGCATACGTCGAGTGAATTTCACGTGCATGAAGGAGCCTACACCACGTGTGATTTACCTGCACCTCACTTTGACTTTTACAGTCCGCGGATTAAGGTGGTTGTCGACAATATGGCAATCGCGCGTCCAGTCTATTTGCGCGTTGCGGAACGTCGTATCCTTTGGATTCCATTTTTCATTTTTTCGCTTGGGGAGGATAGACGTTCGGGTATGCTCACGCCTAGCTACGGTCGGCGCCCGCTGCGCTACGGAAGTACCCAGAGTGAGTGGGAAGTGCGAGATCTGGGTTACTACATAGCGCCCAACGACTATTGGGACGCCACGGCCGCAGTCGACTTACGCCAGCGTTCGGGGTGGATGGGCCGTTTCAAACTAAACTATGCGCTGCGGTATCGATTCAAGGGTAGCGTAAATGCACGATTAGAGAATCGGCAGAGCGGTTCTGCTGCTCAAAGAAATTGGCGCCTTGATTTTAATCACAGCCAGCAAATGGGAACGGATGCTAACCTGCGCGCTTCTGGCACTTTCCAGAGCGACGAACGCTTTGGTATAAATAACAGCGCTCGTCTCAACGAGCGACTCAGCCGCACGCTGCGTTCAAACTTTAGCTATAGCCGCCGCTTCCGCGAGTCGGGAAATAGTTTCTCTCTCAATGCGAGTCAAACGAAAAATCTCGATACGCAAACGCATGATGTCGTTCTACCGGAACTGAGCTTTCGCAAGGGGAGGCAGCCCCTGTGGGGGAGCGGAAAATTGAGTCGGCATCAGAGTGAAGAAAAAGCATGGTATGAGCGGATCTACTACGATGGTAATGCCCGTCTCCGCAACGTTGAGCGCGGAACGCTCACTGACACGACGCAAACGACGCAAGCTGATTTGGGCATGCGCGTAACGGCACAGTATCAGCCACTCAGTTGGCTGACGTTAAATCCCACGTTAGACGAATCTTGGAGCGATGCCGACCTTCGCAACGATCGCATCGACGGGGTACGGGATGATCGTTTTGCCACCCGTCTTGGCATAAGTCAAACGCTTTACGGGTTGTTTCAACTCCACTGGGGGCCGCTGGTTGCGATCCGACATGTGATCAAACCCTCGTTTGATTTAAACTATCAGGCGCGAAGGCGCAGCAGTGGGGGCACGTTTGGTGTGGGGGGGCAGGGCGAAGGGTGGCAGATGACGCGTCGCGCCGATCTGCGATTCGATAACACGCTGTGGGCTAAGCTACAGCGAGGTGAAAGCGAAGACAAGGTTCGCATTGGTCAGTTTAACTTGTCTACCGCTTACGACCCAGAAAATAAAAAGCGTCCTCTGGCCGACCTAATCGGCAGCCTGAGCATTGAGATGGGTCGCTACGTTAGCTCTCGTTTGAGCACGCGTTCGGCTTGGTATGACGAACGTGGACGTTTTGGACTGCAAGGACCGCGTCAGTTCGAAGTCCGAAATTCGATAGACTTTTCTGCGCGCGGGCAGTCCACAGACGATAGTTCTGCTGGACGAAGCCGGTCTGGCTACGAAACTGCGGATACTTTTGGCTTCGAAAGTGGTCTTAATCGCGATATGGAAGGCCGTTCTAGCCGCTTACGTCTGAGTCATTACTATGCTCGCACGCGATCTTCATTTGCTGTAACTCGGCGTTCTTGGGTGCGTATAGGCGCTGGCTTTGGATTGGGATATCAGTGGAATATCGATTATTCGGTAAACTACAATTTGCGCGCACCTGGGTTGTCTCTATTGTCGAGTGACCGCGTTACGTCAGAGTTGCTTTCACTGCAGCGACGTTTTCACGATTGGACGGCGACGCTCAACATAGAGCCAAGTCGTTTCTATGAGACGCGCGCTTTCTACTTCAAAGCACAGTTTAACGATATACCGCAGCTCAGATTTGAGCGCGGTGATGCGCGTTTTTGATGGAGTACAGCTCCGCTTTATGTCACTCCAAAGCACTGGATAAATCGTATGAGAATTGTCGTGCAGCGCGTCAAAAGCGGCAGTGTAAGCATTGCAGGTGAGACGGTTGGCCAGATTGAACGGGGTTTAGTTTTACTAGTGGGTATACATCGCGATGACGATGAGAATGCCGTGTTTTTTTGTGCAGAAAAGTGTGTGCATCTGCGCATCTTCTCTGATGAGGCAGGTAAAATGAATCAGTCACTTATCGATGTGGACGGTGCTGCGTTGATCATTTCGCAGTTCACCTTATATGGCGACTGTCGGAAGGGACGGCGTCCCAGCTTTGATGCGGCGGCTCACCCAGTGGTGGCCAACGCATTCTATACGCGCTTTATTGAACGAATATCTGAGATGGGTGTACGTGTGGAGTGTGGTGTCTTCGGGGCAGATATGCAGGTGGAAATCCAAAATGATGGTCCCGTTACGCTCGTGGTGGAGTCGCCAGCATGATGGATTTAGTCCTTGCCTCTGCTTCTCCGCGCCGCGCTGAACTACTGCGGCAGATAGAGTTGCCCTTCAGTGTTGAACCCAGTCCCGATCCCGAGCCGTTGCCCGAAGAACGGGCTCCCGAAGTATTTGCCGTTTACTCAGCGCAGTGCAAGGCACGCAGCGTTCTGCGTCTGCTGCGGGATCGCGGCACTGCCATGAATGCGCTTATTGTTGGCGCAGATACGGTCGTGTGCATTGATGGTCTGATTTTGGGTAAGCCGGCTGATCCTGCAGAGGCCGCTCAGATGTTGGCTCAGCTTTCCGGGCGGCAACACAGAGTCTATACGGGACTGAGCGTGGTCTGCTCACAGCGCGAATCTAGTGGCTGTGAAATGACGAGCGTGCAAATGAAGGCGCTTTCACAGCAGGATATAAATACATACATATCCAGTGGGGAACCGTTCGACAAGGCCGGTTCCTACGGAATACAGGGAAGAGCTGGCCGTTTTATTGAATCCATTGAGGGTTGTTACTATAATGTTGTGGGTTTGCCTTTGGCCCGTTTGTGCGTCCTCATTGAGGATATGGGGTACGACGTAGTGGGTGCCATAGGAACTGACTGAATTCGAAAAGACGCATTATGAGCGACAGCGAGAGTAAAAGTTTATCGCAGCAACTGGTTGCGGCCCGAATCAACAAGGGAGTGAGCCTAGAAGATGTCCACCGGGTGACGGGTATTAGCTCGGCCGTTCTACAGGGCTTTGAGGCCGAGCAATACGATGTGGTCGAAGCGGTATTTACGCGTCTGGCGCTCGGCACGTATGCTGCTTATCTGGGCTTAAATGAGCGCGCCGTGCTGCGCGCATTTGATGATGAATGTGGAACGACATCGGATCAAATCCAGATAGTCTCGACAGGTCGAATTGATGAAGAGAAAGGGTCTATCAGTTCGCACATAGACGGTGGCATTTTACTTGTAATCAGCTTGGTTGGTGTAGCACTGGCTGTTTTGTCACTGGTGATTTTTATGTTGAGCGATGGAGAGAACACGCAGGGCTCGTCGACGGCGGCTCCTGTACGCGAAAACACGCCGCCGATTATTTCGGATTCCGTGTCGCCTAAGTCTATGCCGATCCAGCAGGATGTGCGTGAGACTGGGATAGGTCGAGACGAGAAAGGTCTTGTGGTTGTCTCCGTTGAATCAGATAGCACGCTGGAAACGGGAGACGTGTTTGTCGAGAACGGAGGAGAAGACTCGATAGTTGCGTTAGTAGATGAGGCGGAAGGTCGAGTTGTGACTTTGGCGGATACTAGTTTGCGAGATATACCTGTGAAAGATGATTGGCTCGTCCTGCAAATTGAAGCGGTTGACTCGACGTGGGTGCAGGTACGGTGGGACGAATCGGGTTTCTTTGACGCTATTGTGCCGCCGGGACGAAAGTATAGCTGGAAAGCCCGCAATTTTTTTACCGTGCACTCGGGTAAGGCACACGGTATGCGCTACACTTTTCAGGGAGAGGTACTAGGCGACGGAAGCTTAGGAGATCCGAGCCGCGTTTTGCGTTTTCTCGCCAATGCAGAAGGAGTCGTTCTGCTCGGCCCTGATTTTGAACCGCTATCATCCAGTCTCCAGCCATGAGTCGTTGCTACGTGGAGGTTGCTCTTCCGCCCCCGCTAGCACGGCAGTTCACCTATGGAATACCCGAGGAGATGGACGGTTTTCTCCCCGGAGCCTTGGTTCTAGTGCCCGTCTCGCAGCGTCTTTTAACTGGCATCGTGACTCGCGTGAACATACCCTTAGAGCGCGGGCTCAATTCCTCAAAAATACGCGACATAGTTCAGGTTCTAGATGACTCGTTATTAAGCGATGAAATTGTAGATCTGTGCCGTTGGTTGGCGGATTACTACATGGCCCCGCTGGGCAGTGCGCTGGTTGCCGCCCTCCCACCTGGTGTACGACTCAGCAGCAAGCGAAGCGTATCGCTGACCGAAGCCGTGCAGGTAGAAGATGGATGCGTAGTAGACGCTCCGGAATGGGAGCAACTAAGCGGTAAAGAGCGGATCCTTATCGAGGAATTAGCTCGCTCGGGATCGCTTAAAGTTTCGACGCTGCAGCATCGGCTCGGGCGTCGGGGGATAGAGAAATGTCTGACATGGCTGCGTCGGCGTGGGTTGATTGACGTCGCGCCAATATTAGAAGATCGCCGCATGCGTTCCATTAGTGAAATGCACGTGCATATAGTGGATAAACAGGAGAGCGAATATGCGTTGCCTGCACTCGAAAAGCGCGCTCGGCGTCAAGCAGATTGCCTGCGCTACCTTTTGGAGAATGACGGGTGCACGCGCCCTGTGTTAGTGCGTGCTGGTTTCAGTACAGCTGTTATAAAAGGTTTGGAACAGCGTGGTCTAGTTAATAGCGAACTTCGCGAGCGCGTGCGCGATCCGCTGGCGCACATAGAGCAGGGGGAAGGCGTCGAACTTGCGCCAACCGTGGATCAGCAACGAGTGATCGCTGCGCTAGAGGAGTCGCTCTGTGCATGTGTGTTCCACGGGGCTTTATTGCATGGCGTAACGGGTTCGGGTAAAACGCTCGTATATATGCACTTAGTCCGCAGCGCGCTAGCGCAAGGCAGGAGCGCGATTGTGCTAGTGCCCGAGATCGCATTGGCCTGGCAAATGGTGCGACGTTTCAAGCAGTACTTTGGCAATGAAGTAGCCGTGCTACACAGTCAGCTGTCTGCCGGTGAGCGCTACGATACGTGGAAGCGCTTGCGTCGAGGAGAGCAGCGTATCGTCATTGGTGCGCGTTCGGCTGTTCTAGCCCCCCTGCCAGATGTAGGCCTGCTTATCGTCGATGAGGAACACGATGTTTCCTATAAACAGGAAGATCTGGAGAGTGGCTTTCCTCTAAGTTACAGTGCGCGCGATCTTGCACTTATGCGCGGACAGCGACAGCGAGCCCTCGTCGTTTTGGGATCTGCGACGCCGAGTCTGGAATCTTACGCTAATGCGGAATACGGAAAATATACCCTGTATAGCCTACCAAATAGAGTGGACAATCGGCCGTTGCCGGCTGTGTATGTGGTCGACATGAAGCGCGAGCCATTTCAGCGAAAACAGCGTACTATTTTTTCGAAGGTGCTTCGTTTGAAGATGGGGAAGTGTTTCGAACGGGGTGAACAGGTCATTCTGTTACAGAACCGGCGGGGTTTTGCTCCCTTTATTAGCTGCGGGTCCTGCGGTGAATCTGTTCAGTGTGCCAGCTGTCGCGTATCGCTAACGTATCACCGCGGCCGGGAGGGCGCACGATCGTGTTGCCACTACTGTGACTTCTCGGCGCCCGTACCGCCGGTCTGCCCTTCTTGCGGAGCGGCAGAGCTACGTTTTGAAGGTGTCGGTACTCAAAAGGTAGAAGAGGCTTTAGTAGAACAATTTCCCAACGTTAGCGTCATTCGTATGGACGTAGATACGACGGGATGGAAGGGCGCGCACGACGAATTCGTAGAGCGATTTCGTCGTCGCGAAGCCGACGTTCTTCTTGGTACGCAAATGGTGGCTAAAGGGCTTGATTTTCCCGAAGTTACTCTGGTTGGCGTCATTTCGGCAGATACGGGTATGCACATGCCGGACTTTCGCGCTGCAGAGCGGAGTTTCCAAATGTTGACGCAGGTAGCGGGGCGCTCTGGAAGAGGCGAACAACCCGGAGAAGTGGTAGTCCAGACGCGCCTACCCGAAGATCCCGTTTTGCTGACGGCCGCTGCCCAAGACTATGCTGCGTTTGCCGAACGAGAGCTAGTTGAGCGTCGCGAAGCGGGGTTCCCACCGTTTGGGCGACTCCTGGTGCTGCGCTGGCGTGGGGAAGACGAAGAAGGCGTCGAGCGTGTTGCGCGTTGCAGCAGCGATCGGCTCATGCAGTCGTTGGATCCATCTATTGCCTTGCTCGGTCCCTCGCCTGCGCCCTTGGCCAGACTACGCGGTGCATATCGCTGGCAGGCGTTGTTACGCGCCGACGCATCGCGCCCGCTGCGCGATGCCGCGCGCGAAGCATGGGACGATATGAGTCAGTTGGCGCAACGTCACGATGTGGTATTTACAGTCAATGTAGACCCTTTGACGATGATGTAGGCTACAATGCAGCTACGCTACTTTTTAATGGTGTTCCTTTTCGCTGTCAATGCTTGGGGGCAAACTGAACAGTTGGAGTGGAATGCGTTCACCAGCATGCGCAACCTGAGTCGCTTGCTAGTAGACGATACGTATGTTTGGGCGTTAACTTCAGGGGGCGTACTGCGCTTTGACAGGGCAACGCAAACCTACGATCGCTTTACTCGGCTAGACGGTCTTCCGGGTAACGACGTGTCGAGTCTAACCGTCGACGATAACGGCGACTTGTGGTTTGGAACGCGTTTTCAGGGGCTGAGTCGATTACGTGTGGCAGACAATCGCTTTAATGATCCGTATATGGATTTTGCCGAGCTCTCGATCAACGCACTGTATGCATATGAGGATCGCATTTTTGTCGGTACAGGGCTGGGAATCAGTGTATTTCTCGTCGATAAGGCTGAGGTCAAAGAGACTTACAGGCAGTTGATTAACCGGTCAAAGGATATCCCCGTTAATGTGATAGCCATACACGAGGGCCATCTGTGGGCAGGCACGAATACCGGACTGGCGTGGGCCGATTTACAACAGCCCAATCTGCAGGATCCTCAAAGCTGGCAAAGCACTATAAGTCTTGGGCGAGTATTGGACTTACAGGTGTTTAACGACACGCTCTTTTGCGTGTCGGCCAACAGTATATGGACCGCCTCTGCAGCAGGTCGTCCCGAGCGAGATGCGGTTAGCTCTCCCGGCTTTGTGTCCTTGGGTTTGTTAAACGGTCGGCTTATAGGGGCTAAGGAAAATGGAGAATTTTACGAACGCTTTGGACATCGCGATTGGCGACGACTGCGCGGAACCAACATAACGGGTATCAGCGATCTATCGATGAGTGAAGGACCGATGTGGGTCGCTACGCAAACGGGTTTGCGTATAATTGGTGACGATCGTCTACCGTCGCCGCGCGAGCCTTCGGCTAACGCGTTTTACGACCTTGCGTTGGGCGGCGATGGGCATCTCTGGGCTGCGTCTGTGCCTAAAGATGGGTTCGCTGCATACGGTGCGTATGAGTACGATGGAGAAGGATGGATCGTACACAATCTCAAGACAGGGCTCTCTTCTGAGAACGTCACATCGATTGAAACGGACGCAGAGGGCCGCGTGTGGTTGGGTAATTGGGGGCGCGGCGTAGACGTGCTCGATTCGACTGGAACGTGGCGCCGCCTCAATAGCGGCAACTCGGCGATAACGGGCATTGGCGGTGGAAGCTTTGCCCCCATCAGCGACATTGAACGTGATGCGAATGGTAATATGTGGATCGCCGACGTGCAGAGCGGTTTGGTCGTTATGGATGGTTATCCGCCGGAGCGCGAACTGCTCAATAGGCAGGAAGATTTTGGTCTGGCAGCAGGACGTGATATTGGTAAGATCTCCATCGCGCAAGATGGACTGATCTGGGTAGCGACAGCGCGAGACGGTTTTATTCTGTTTGACGACGGGGGAACGCCTTATGACAGCGGTGATGAGTCGGGTGTCGTCTTTAACTCACTCCAGTACGGCGATCTAACGAGCGATCGTTCAAGCGATATATTTGCTGACCCTTTGGGGAGAGTATGGGTCGGTACGGACAATGGTCTCAATGTTCTGAGCGGGAACTATGATCGCACAACGCGCAGTTTTACGCTTGATTCATGGAATACTTACAGCGTCAATGATGGCCTTCCCTCTAACGTCATTACTGCTATAACGGGTGGGTCTCGCGGTGACGTTTGGGTAGGCACGGAAAATGGCATTGCCCAGATTAATGTTTCTGGCGAGGTCGCTTTCGCTCTCCGTACGGCCAACAGCGGTCTAATCGAGGATCGCGTGAATTCCCTGCTTTTTGATGAAGAGCTCAGTGAACTATGGGTTGGAACCCTCAACGGTTTGAGCCTTCTGCGGATTCAGACGGGCGACGGACAAGACGGCGTATCGGTGCGGGTTTATCCCAATCCCCTGCGCTTGGGCAGCCGCGGAAACCTCTTGACACTGTCGGGGCTACCGCTAGGCGCAGAAGTGAGTA
>CAXGPR010000071.1:0-18716 GCA_964011675.1 uncultured bacterium | reverse complement strand
TCCATCGCCACGGCATGTTTATACCCGATGGCAAGGTGCCGTGGGAGCGCATTGTGCTCGACGAATGGGAGTCCATTCCCACCGAACAGCGCACACACCACAGCAACCTGCTCATCGTGCGCGAACTCTTGCTGGCTATAGAAGAAGACCGAGATGTCATACGGGCCTCTAGCGGCAGAGATGCGCTGGCCGCATTAGAGATGATTATGGCCGTACACGAATCGCAGTGCACAAAAGGGCGCGTGACCTTTCCCTTGGTTAATCGGGGAAATCCCTACGATGCCTGGCGGTGCGCATCGCCCTAGGCGTAGTTCGTCCCTGTAGCACAGGGGTATAATTGCAGTAGGATTGATTCACTAGCCCAGGTCGTACGGCCTAGTCTCCTACCGACGGTGCGCGGTTGCCCCTTCAGATCGACCGATCTATCTTGGGTCGCGTTCGCTTCGCTCACATCGATCCGACGAGTAGACTATGAAGATTTATCGCGTTGCCCTTCTTGGCTGTCGTTCCCGCGGCACCGCCACCGCCCGCGTCTACCACGCGCACCCGCGCACCCAGGTGGTCGGCTTGTGCGACCTGATTGAAGATCGTCTCAATGTGCTAGGTGACGAACTGGGAGTCGCGGCTCGTTTTGTTGACGTAGATGAGATGATTCGTCAGACGGAGCCGGATATTGTCGCCATTCCCACCGCGCCGTCGCTGCACGCTCCGCTGGCTCTGCGCGTTCTGGAGCACGGTGTCCACATTGAAGTGGAAAAACCCATGGGGTTGGACCTGCTCGAAACGGATGCCGTCATGGACAAGGCTGCGCAGAAAGGCGTGCAGGTTGCCGTGCATCACCAGTGGCGTCTAAGTGCCCAGACGCAGGCTATCAGCCGGGCCTACCAGGAGGGTAAGATAGGTGAGCTGCGCTATGTCTACGCCAGTGGTAAAGGCTATTACGGCGGCTTTGGGCTGATGGAGATCGGTACGCATCTGCTGACGAGCATGATCAAGTTTGGCGGCCCATGCCGCAGCGTCTTAGCTGTTGCCACTACGCGCGGTCAGTCCGTTACGCCTGAGCACGTGCTGGCCGCTCCGCGCGGCAACGGAATCGTGGTCGGCGACCGCATCACTGCGACGCTGCAGTTTGACAACGGCGTGACCGGCACGCTGTTGCAGCATCGCTTTGACAAGCTCAATCTCGACGCGCACGTCCTGGAACTCTATGGCACCGAAGGGCGGCTCCTGTGGCATCCCCACGGTGCTTGGTGGCTACCCCATCCGCATGCGCTGCCTGTCGATGATTTGAATGCGTGGCAAAAGCTAACGCCCCTCTACGCCGAGGGCTTTGACCAACTGGTCGGATCCATTCCCAACGGAGAGCACGTTGAAGGTGACTACTGGTTTGTAGATGAATACGTGCGTGCCCTCGACGAAGAGCGTCCCCACGATTGCAGCGGAGCTGAAGGGCGTCACGTCGTTGAAATTATAATGGGTATTTTCGAGTCGGCCGCCCATGGAAAGCGCGTCGATTTGCCGCAGTCCAATCGACAGCATCCTCTGCTGCGTTGGCATAGGGAAGCCGGATTAGGTGATCCCGAACCCATGCCGACGACCGACGCCGAGTGGTTGGAAGAAGAAAAGAAACGTTTATATGACTGAGAGAGGAAGAATGGATTTGACATCGCATTTATTAGACGATGACGCCCTGCGCCAGTTTATTGCCAAGGGCTATATACTGATTCAGTCGGATCAGTCGGCCGAATTTCATCAGCAGGTCTGTATGCATCTGGATCAGGTTCTGGAAAGGGAGGGCAATCCCGGCAATAATATTCTTCCTCGCGTACCGCAGATAGGACAGGTTTTTGACAGCGCCCCCGTGCGCGGTGCGCTCACAAGTTTGCTGGGCGCTGATTACAGCATGCATCCCCATCGCTATTATCACGTAAACCGTCCCGGTGGCCAGGGACAGGATTGGCACAAAGACGATTATATATTCGACCAGAACGTGCGCCACCACCGCTTTCGCTGGGTGATGGCATTCTACTATCCGCAGGACGTCCGTGAAGATATGGGGCCGACGGGCGTGATGCCTGGACGTCAGTACTACAACGGTATTTCGGACAGCGATCCTCACCAGTCAACGGAAAGTGAATACAAGCTGTGCGGTCCGGCTGGCACGGTGGCGCTGGTCAACTTCGACGTTTGGCATCGCGCCACAGCCAATACGAGTGCGGACACGCGGCGCATGCTCAAGTTTCAATTTGTGCGCATGCGCGAACCGACGGGACCCAGCTGGAATAACGAGACGGCGGGTTGGCAGTCCGTTGAGGGAGATAAGCACCCGGGCCTGTCGTCCGACGTATGGCAGTGGCTTCGCGGTGCGAAACCGTCTTTAGAAAATAGTGTCTCAGCGTCCGACGATGCGCTGTTGGCCTTGGACGAGGCGGACGAACAGCGGCGCTTGGATGCGATATACGAAGTGGGCACCCTGGGTCCGGCCGTTTTGCCGGCGCTGCTGGCTGCTCTGCGTCGACAGGCGCGCGGGTTGAGCGAAGCTCGGCTGCCCAGCACGCCTGCCGACCCGCAGGGCGGCAACCCGGCAGAGCTGAGTGCGGCCCATGCCCTGGCCGCGTTGGGTGCGTGTGCGGTGGAAGCACTCGTCGAGGCGCTACGCGATCCCGACTGGCGCGTGCGATCGGCCGCGGCGGACGTGTTGGGCAATATGGGGCATGCGGCGGCGGCGGCTACGCCCCATCTGAGCCGCTGCCTGCAGGATGAGCAGATGTGGGTTCGTCGCAATGCTGTAGAGGCGCTGGGCACCATCGCTCCGAGCGACGAAAATGCAGTGGCCTGCTTGGCGGGTGTCCTGAGAGACGAGGACGAACGCGTGCGCCGTAACGCCGCGCTGGCACTGGCCAAGATCGGTCCGCCTGCCTCGTCGGCCGTAGATGCGCTTAACCCGCTGCTGCACGATGAAAGTCGTTACGTGCGCTTCAATGGATTTATGGCATTGCAGCGCATTGGCACGGACCGCGCTTTGGAGGCGCTTTGGACAGATGTGCATACGACGCGCTGGTGTTCTATTACGAACAAAGAAATGCCATATTAAATCGCAACGATTATTTATCCTTGATTTAAGAGATAGTCTATGACGAAAATAGAGCAACTAATATCCGATTATTGTCTACAGAATACACGGTCTGGCCAGTTGTTTCAGCGTGCCCAGAATGCGCTGCCTGGTGGAAATACGCGCACCGGCGTATATGTTGATCCGTTTCCCATATACATGCGTAGTGGCACCGGTGTTTACATCACCGATGTTGATGGTAATGAGCGTCTTGATTTTGCCAATAATGCCACGGCCTTAATACTGGGACATGCTCATCCAGATATTGTTCGATCTATCGAAGAACAAGTCCAGAATGGTACGGCTTTTTCCGCTCCGACCGAGTTGGAAATTATGCTTGCTGAACTGCTAAGTGAGCGTTTGCCGTCGATACAACGCGTGCGCTTTTGTAGTTCAGGTACTGAAGCAGTGCTTAATGCGTTGCGTGCTGCGCGCGCCTTCACAGGTCGTAGCCACATTGCCAAATTTGAGGGGGCCTACCATGGCATCGACGATCCGGCAATGATCAGTTACATGCCTCCGGTTGATGCGTCTCTTGGACCTGAAGACCGCCCTTACTCGGTTCACTCATCTGCCGGTTTGGCGCCAGGTACAGCTGAGTCGGTTATCGTATTACCTTTTAATGATGCAGATGCATGTGAGGTCATTTTACGCCAAAACGCTGCGGACTTGGCTGCTGTGATTATCGATCCTTTGTCAACTGCAATGGGGTTGGTTTTGCCGAAGCGTGAATTTATTTCTCGTTTGCGCTCCGTTACTCGCGAACTGGGAATTCTATTAATATTTGATGAAATCGTTTCTTTCCGTCTTTCTATAGGTGGCGCACAAGCTGCTTATGATATTGAGCCAGATTTGACATGTTTGGCCAAAGTAATCGCTGGCGGTACGGCTGGCGGGGCTTTTGGTGGTAGGAAAGATGTGATGGCGTTATATGATCCAACGCAAGGCTCTCCAGCGATTGCGCAGTCTGGTACCTATAATGGTAATCCGATGGCTATGGTCGCAGGTCTGGCTGCCTTGCGGGCAATGACGCCGAATGCCTACGCGCAGCTCGATAAACTGACGGCCGAACTCGTAGCGAATTTGGAGCAGAATTTTCGTTCTGCTGGTGTTGAAGCTTGTATCGTTGTAGCTGGTTCGCTTTTTCGAATATATTTTCTGGCCGACCCGCCAACGAATTATCGTCAAGCTGCGGCTGATTCAAAGGAAAAGCATAGCTGGCTTTATTTTTGGATGGCTAACCACGGCATAATGTTCCGCCAATGGAGTGCTCCATCGTTGCCGATGACTACACAACACGCAGAGAGTTTGGCTGAAGAGACTCGTCGTGCCTTACAAGAATGGCCTTTCTAATGACACAACCTATTCCCGATGGATTAATTTGCCTGACCTTTGACGACGGCGTCAAGTCACAGCATAGCTTTGTCGCGCCACTGCTTGAAGAACTAGAATTTGGTGGGACTTTCTACATCTCCGAGGGCCTACGTTTTCTGGAAGACAAGGCGCGTTATATGACGTGGGAAGAAATTGCTGATTTGGATGCACGGGGCTTTGAGATTGGCAACCACACGCGTGCGCACAAAAACGTCAACGAGCAAACTCCTAATGCGCTGCGATCCGATATTGATCACATTGATGCGCGCTGTAGGGAACACGGTATCACACACCCGACTACCTTTTGCTATCCCGGCTATCGCAACGGCCCCACTGCAGTAGAGGTCTTACGTGATCACGGCTTTGCGTTTGCTCGTCGCGGTACTGACCCGGAGTTTACCTATAATGGGGAGGGTGGGCGAGGTCCAACATACGATCCGAATCGCCACGATCCATTGCTAGTACCGACCACGGGTGCGGCTGGCCCAGCTTACTCGCTGGAAGATTTTAAATGGTCTGTCGACCAGGCGATTGATGGTCAGGTTTGCGTTCTTACTTATCACGGCGTGCCCGATTTGGACCACGCCTGGGTTCACGTTAATCCTGACGTATTTACTACTCATGTTCGCTATCTACAGGACAATTCTTGCACGGTCATTGCCCTGCGAGATCTCGCGCGCTACGTGCCTTCGGCCTGAGCATAAAGTGCATTTACGTCCTGTTTGCAAAAAGATCATAGACGGGACTACCGGATAGATAGCCCATAAGATATCAGGGTCTCTGTTCAGTAATAGATAATCTGACTGCGCAAACCGGTTACTTTGCCGACCTATCAAAAGGCGCTTGGCCGTCTTTCCATTTTGCACCCACGGGGCGAAGTTGGCCATATCCCTTTACATTGTATATACGACCATCCATGTCAGGAATGACATACTTCTGAAACCACGTTTCCATCTTTTCCTTGAGATCCTTTACGCGGTCAGCGTGTGTCGGATCGTCAATTAAGTTGTCTCTATCATCGGGATCATTCACCACATCGTATAGCTCATGGGGCCCGTCTGGATGACGGTCAACATACTTCCATTTGCCCGTTCTAATCATCCGACAGTAGCCGTATTCATCATAAATAACAACACTATCTCGACCATCAATATGTTCCCCTTTTAGCGCTGGTAGTAGCGATTGCCCTGGTAGGTTGGCGTCGGGAAGCGGAAGGCCTACATAGTCCAAAAGAGTCGGCAAAACGTCGTAGGCCGAAGCCATCGTCGACTGCACATTATCCTTTGGGATCACGCCTGGATGTGAAGCTAAAAAAGGTACCTTAATAGAATGCTCATACATATTTACAGGATCCGTTCCATTGCCCTTACCCCAAAATCCATGCTGACCACACGAGTGCCCGTTGTCCGAGGTGAATATCACCAGTGTATTCTCGCGCAACTCGCTCTTTTCAAGCCGGTCTAGGATACGCCCAATATCCAGATCCATTGCCGTCACAGCTGCATAATATCCCTTCAAGCTTTCGCGATTCCCCAGATTGTTGCTCAGTCCTTTCGCCGATCGACCTGGCTGATCGGCATCTTCTTCAGGCACTTTAGCCCAAGGATGCAGTGGTTCCTGTGGGCAGGTATCAAAAGCACAGTTGGCGTAAGAATCTACAATGTCTTGGGGGTGACCAATCCACGGTGCGTGCGGTGCTGTGTAGTGTATGCTCAGATAGAATGGATTCTCATCTTCAGCATGGTTGTCTATATAGGCAAGCGCATCATCGCTGATTGCGTTCGTCATATATCCAGGTACGATCTCTGTCACGCCATTGCGTATCATGGGTTGGTCGTTGTAGGCACTGGCCCCGCCTGGAAGGGCAAACCAATGGGAAAATCCACATTGGGGAAGTGACGACTTGCCCAAATGCCATTTCCCCGACAGGCCGCAGGTCCAGCCGTTGTCTGCCAACACGTTTGTGTAGCAGATCTCTTCATCGAGAAATCCCGGACCTGTCGCTCCAAAATTGATTTGTCCGCCGATAAAGTCGTGGACGCCGTGCTGAGATGGAATTCGGCCAGTTAAAAAAGAAGCTCGGCTGGCCGAACAAACCGGGATCGTCACAAAGAAATTCTCAAAGCGCACGCCCGTCGACGCAATGCGGTCTATGTTAGGCGTTTGAATTTCAGAATTGCCGTAACAGCCCGCTGCCCAAACGCCCATATCATCGGCGAGTATAAAAATGATATTGGTCTTATCCGAAGCGGCCATAGTGACTGTCTCTCCTACTCGGGCCTGCGCCCACGCAATTCAATCTGGTCGAGAATAATTTCCGAATGGCGATCAACAAAGTTAAAAGAGAAACGCACATTCCGAACAGATGCTATGTCATGGATATACTCTAGTTCGTACTTCGTTAATTCAGGGTCGACAGTGATCTCATCCGAGGTCCAGATGATGGGGTCATTTTCGGGGGCGTGCCCGAGTTGGACGTGCAGACGTGCAGTTCCGAACTCGCATCTGGCATAAAAAGAAATCCTGTAAATATTATCCTGGCGAAGCTGGATGGTATACTTATTGGCGTAATTGACGCCCATGGCGCGAAACTGCCAGTCCGGCTCATACTGCTGATATAAAGCAGGCGTTTTTTTTCGCTTCATTTCCTCGGCAAAGGTGTCCATTGGCACAAAGGGCACGTGTACGCGTATGGCCCTTGAACCGCCAACGCCTTGTCCGTCCGCGGTTCCTTTAATGGCGAATTGCGACGTGTTCCAATCGGATAGATCGAGCTGGAAGTCGGAGTTGACAATTTGGTTGGTCGGAGGCACTTCCTTGGGCGGCTCTTGCCCTGTCAGGTTTTTTACGACCCCTTCGACCCCTTCGAATCCCCATTCTGAGTTATACAGGCCGTAGGGCCAAGCGTTGTTAAATAGGCCGCAGTAATAAGACCATTCGATGGCGCGTTTGGCCATCTCTGCGACCATGAAGGCCGTGTATTCTTCTACGTGCCGTATCTCGTGGTTGAGGCGACATCCCCATTCGCTGAGGTAAACTCTCTTGTGGTGTTTCTCAGACCAGGCGTTAGCCTCTTCCATATCGGATACCACCTCGTCTCGCCAGCGTGGATGGTCCTTGTTGATATCTTGTTCTATGGCTCCGTGCGTAAAGCCCCTCGGGTGATAACAGTGAAACACGCCCCAGAGATTGAGGTCGTCGGCAAAGCCCGTTCCGTCTTTGAGCGTATAGGAGAGATACTCAGGCGTTACGTATTTCGTGAGAAATTCTACGCCGTTATAGTGAGGTCCTCCAACGGCTAATAGCCTCGTTGGATTGGACGTGCGAATTGTTTGTATGCAGTCCCCATACCACTGCATAGTTACTGCTTCTTCGCCGTCGGGGTGTCCCGCCATTTTGGGTTCGTTGAGAATTTCAAAAACCAGCTCGGCCGGATAGTTTTTATAGTATTCGGCTACGTCTCCCCACCACTGGATGAGATGCTCTTTTCCCCAGCAGTACATTGAAAAGGGAACCAAAACCACTTTTAAGTCGAGTGCTAGTGCATCGTCGACGGCCGATTTATACGCCTCCGGTCTCCATCCTTGTTTAATAAAAAAGCGGACAGAATCAAAACCAGCTGCTTTAAAGGCGAGATAGAATCCTTTGTCATAAGCCACTTTATTTACTTCTGTCGTGGTAAAGTCGGTGTTAACACTACTGCCCAATGTCAACGATTTGTTTTGTTCGGTAAAATTCTGACTCACCCAGTACCTTCTCCTTTGATGACGTATTGTTCTATTGAACGACCTTTACATTTTGCACTTGGTAGTTTCCCAGAGTATCATCGATTAACTTCTGCATCCCTTTGCATACCGATTGGTATTCAGTATGTCCACCCAGGTTTTCATTTTCACCCGGATCCTCGGCGATATCGTATAATTCGTGCGGGCCAAATGCTTTGCTGAGATATTTCCATTTGTCCGTTTTTACCATGCGCACGTGGTTTTCGAAACCGTACTGTGCAACGTCTGCTCCAAATGAACTGACGATCTCGCTATATACGGGACGATCGTAGCCGTATGGGTACTCTGTTAGGTCGATACCGGGGAGATCGTATTCGATGTCAATATCGAATTGGCTTGCAATCGTTGGTACAAGATCCAATAGCATGACCGGCCTATCTTCTACTTTTCCCTCATTCCACTGACCGGGTATGTGGATTAACAAGGGTACCTTTATGGCCGCATCGTAAAAACACATTTTGAGGTTGAGGCCGTGTTCCCCGATCATGTCGCCGTGATCTGATGTGAAAACGATCATGGTATCTTCTGAACGGCCCAGCGCTTCTAACGTGTCTAGTATCCTGCCAACATAGCGATCTATGTAGCTTATGGAGCGGAAGTAGTCCAAGCGAAATCCGTTGTATGAATGGACGCTGTGTGTTCGTCTAGCGGTATCGGATAGACGAGAATCGTCGGCAAAGGTCTTCGCTATATCGAGTCCCGTATTATATGCGTTGTTCTGGTTGCTGTTCATAAACGCAATTCTCTGTCGCAGCGAGGGCGTCGAAATTAGGTCGCGGTCGTTCCACTGTAAGGTCGGAAGATCTTCTACGGATGGCTTTTCTACATCATCGGGCACGGCGAGTGGCGCATGGGGTCTGTAGAGAGAATAAAACAGGAAAAATGGCTCTTCGTGATGCTGGTCTAACCAGTCTGAAGCCCGCTCAAATGCGCAGCGTTCGACCGAGTATTCATCGGGTAGGTGGCCATTGTGTGTCCGCGCATACACGCTGTAACAGCGGTTGGCCGCTGCCTCAATCTCTGGCATGGTCCGCGGGTCGCCCGAGTAACAGCCTGCTTTCACATCGTTCTTATCGATTTTATCGAAGAAATCCGTGCTGCGCAGGTAGTGCAGGTAGTCATCCCAATCGGCGTAGCGCTCAAAGCCGCGTTGCGTATCGTGCTCAGAAAACAGCAGATTATCTGCAATAAAGTGTGATTTACCAGAGAAGCAGGTTTTAAATCCCGCTTTCCTAAACTGGTGACCTAGCGTTTCAGCCGTACTGGCATGATCGTGTTTGTTGTGCAGTATTCCAAGGTCTGACGGATAGCGGCCCGTGATAAAGCTCTCGCGAGAGGGTACGCAAATAGGAGACTGACAGTGGGCGTTCGTAAAGATTGTGGATTGTGCGGCCAGTCGGTCGAGATGGGGGGTATGCACGGCGTTGTTGCCCATATAACCAACGGCTTCAAAATGCTGGCTATCGGTTAAGATCCACACGACGTTCTTTATCGTACTCATAGCGCTAGTTTCGCATTAATACGACGTTATCCAAATACAGGACCTGCTCTTTCGAGCCTACGTCGAATTCCAATCGCACGTCCATCTCACTTTGTGCGTTGTGAACATAGAGTATAGTGTGCGTTTCTGCTTCGTCACCTATATGGATCCATTCCTTGTCCGCCTCGTAACTATCGTATAGTACGCGCATGTCTACGGCATCTCTTAATCTAATTCTCACGCGGCCTTTTCCATCTTCACTTGCTGCGGTAAAGCTGATTCTGTAAATCTGTCCCTCAATGAGATGGAGCAATGTTCTGCCCGGTGCACCGATATACTCTGCGTCTGCTCCATAGGTTTGCTGGTATAACTGTCCCTCGACTCCTTCAGGCACCGTCAATTTCAACATAGAATTGCCGCTAAAGGCGTGTTCGCCATATACGTATTCTTTGGCAATTTTTTCGGTCGTTACACGCCAAGCGGGTCCTTCCTGATGAAATTCGCTGTTAATTATTTGAGAGGTTTTGGGTAGGATCTGCGGGTTTATGCCTGTTAATTGATCCAAAACAGTCTGGTTCCAACCCAATTCGGAATCAAAAATAGCGTACGATCTTTGATTATTCTGTATGCCTGTATACCACATGTTACCGATGTCGTGCTTTTTGAAGTGATCCATGTGGAAACTCAGCCATTCCGTCATTTCATCGTTTGAACGTCCTGGAAAGGACCAGCAGCCCCATTCGGTCGTGATGACTGGAATATGGATGCCAATGCGCGCTCTCCACTGAGATGCGGTCGTGATCTTATCCAGAACAATGGGATTCCACTTCTCGTTCGCTGGAAGGGGCGCCGTCCACATGGCAAAGTTAAACCCATCTTCATGCCTCGGACTGTAAAAATGGATTGCTACGCCTGTGTTGGTATCGTCATAAAAACCCTTGTTCCCATCAAATGTGTAGGTGAGATATTCTTCTGTTACATAGGGGTCCAAGTATTCAGGGTCATTACTTCCGGGTGCCCCAATTAGAATTGGTCGCGAAGCGTCTTCATTGCGGATGGCTTGGACCGCAGCGTTATACAACTGCATGACCTCGCCGTAGCGTCGTTCCTCTTTAAATCCAATACCCGCAGGCTCATTAAGTATTTCGAAAACGAGATCTTTAGGGTATTTCTTCCAATATTTGGCCAGTTCAGCCCACCTGGCTGCTATTTGCTCAGTAGCTGATTCGATAGGACTCTGATACCAAGATCCACGACCCCACATGCAGATCACGATGGCCAGATTATTTGTCAACGCATCGACGATTTGTCTTTCGGTTTCTTCAATACTTGCCCCGAAGGGCATAAATACACGCACCGATGTAAATCCAGCGTCCGCTGCAGCTTTAAAATGCGCCGCTTCGTGTTGTAACTTTGGCCATACTCCCGAACTTGGAAGTGAAGTGTCTATATTGACGCCATTATTAAGCTTTTTAAAAACTAGAGCGTTTGTACGTTGTTGTAGGTTCTGACTCAAGGTTACTGATAATGTGCCATCAAAACATGAAATGGAAGGATTACCCTCGTTGCCAAAATTATTAGCAAATTGGAAAAAATCATTAAAATTTACTTCTCCATCACAATTCATGTCAGTGAAAGAACTAGCGCATTCGTTCTCAACGATTGTTGTCTTACCAAAATCGTCAGCTAATAAAAAAAAATCGTCAAAATTTACTTCTCCATCACAGTTCATATCACCTTCCAAGGCTGTTGCATAGGATATTGTCGTTAAAAAACAAAGGGTGACATTTTTTAAACTCATCACTACACGAATTCTTTTCTTGTCGCGTGTTTAAGTATGAGGGCAGGAAGCCACGTGATTAAAAAAACGATTCTGACCTTGTAATTTAGAGCCAAGTTCGATTGTGAGGAATAGAGAGCCATAATAGTTCGATTAATAAAAATTTGGCGCGTATTTGGCACGCCAAAATCTGAAAAAGTGCAATTATCCAGTGAAGGTTGCATCAAAATTGTAGTAATGACACTGAGGAGAATTAAACCATGATCTTAATCCTACCCAAGCTAGTATCTTATTCACAAAAAGAGCTTTTTCAGAACTTCTAAATACAGGCTTCTGATGGCTTACAGATCATTGTAGTGAAAATGAGGGTTTTGAGATCGATCACCATGAATTACCCAACTTACAGTGTAGTGATTATACAGATGAGATAGTACAGTGTGTGAGAAATAGGCGGAAGCGAAAAACGCAACCGTTTGAGCGAAGGTTACGTCAAAATTGTAATGGTGGAGCTGAGGGGGATCGAACCCCTGACCTCTTGAATGCCATTCAAGCGCTCTCCCAACTGAGCTACAGCCCCACGGCAGATGTAAAAAATAAGCATTGGCCCCTGTGCGTCAAGAGTTTTACCGTTGCTGCGCCCGTTGTTTTTCTCTCTCTACTGCTCTTCTATTCGTTGATAATGATGCCCATTTTCAGGTCGTTGGCATTGTAGTCGTCGCGGTCGGAAAAGCTGGGTCCGATGGAAAAGTAATCAACCTGCAAGCGCACTTGCGTATCGCCGTCGAACCCGCTGGCCGTCTTGAGCTTGAGCGTGCCAAATGTCGCGTCGCCCTCGACGACACGCGTGACGCTGGCTCCACCGGTGCGCCACAGGCCGTCTTCCGTGCGCTCCACGCTGGTTGGTGGTGAGATAAAGGGCTGCAGCGGGGCAAAGGACGAAGCGGCCAGATCAAAAGCCGCTTCCGGCTCAATGCGCAGACGCACCTCAAACTGCTTGACGTTGCTCAGGCCGGTTGCGGCAAAGGTAATTTCGACGTCTTGGCCCGGCGCACTGGCCGAGAAGTTATCTCCGTCAATGCGCACGCCTTTTACATAGCGTCCGTTTAGCTCGACGTTGGTGTTAAGGGCGAGCTCGTCGTTGGCGTCCGCAGGGCCGCCTGTGTTACCGGGAAAGGGCAACGGTTGAGCCGGCGTGCCGTTCCGGACGGGGTCGCTGCCACAGTGCAGCAGGGCGAGCGTGCAGGCTATAGAAAGGGCGTAGCGTAGGGAGGAGCGGTACATGAGACACCTCGCAGTATGGAGTGCTGTGGATGGGGTGAAAAATAGGCCTTTGGTGAGTCCCTTTCAAGAGGCGAATAGATGCGCTTTACGCACCCCATATGCTTGAGTCGGCCAACCGATTACCGTATAATTAGCATTAGCAAAGGTCTTATGCACTATTACTTCTACTTGCCCGTCTTCATTGCCGCTCTGGTATTTATCAGCATTGCCAGCTACGTGCTCTTTGCCTGGTACAGGGTGCACAAGCGCATGTGGCATCTGTGCTTTCGCGTGGGGCTGCTTGCGCGCTCTGCACAGCCGCCGCTGCGCCGAGTCTTGTCGACCCATCCACTGCCGCTATTTTTCTTTGGGCGCTTACAGCACTTGCTGCATCGCGAAATCACGCGTTTGGAAGACCTGCATCGCGTGCGCAGTCCTCACAGTCGGCCAGCCATCTGGCCCGGCGATCAGCTCCGCTATATGACGGCCCGCGTCGATCAGTTGGAGCGCGCTCTGACTTCCTAAAATACCATCTATACTGAGCGACGCCAGCGCGAAAAGCTAAGTCGGGTCCTGCACCTGTTTGCGCAGCATCCAGACCTGCTTACTGGGATGGATACGCGCCTATTCTGTAGAAACGCCTAAGAGAGACCCCTGCGCGTTCCATAGTGCGATCAGCTCCAAGTAGTCTTCAATTGCGAATCCCGTTTCCGAAAACAGCCTAATACACGTCGAAACCGGTAAGTTGAACTCTATGCTGGCCGGATTGGCATTGACCGCGCGCCAGTCAAAGGGCTAGTCGGTAAAGGGCAACGATTCGGCTTTACAGTGCATAATTTTAAAGCTGAGGCCGTCCTCGGCCTGCAGGCGGCGACAGGTGGCTAGCTGGTTGGAAGAATTGTAGACGGCGGTGACGCTGTCGCTGCCGTCGGACCATCTATTCTGATACGTAGCCCGTGCACAGCCTAGTTCAATCGCGTCCTGTTCAGATAGGCTGTCGGGTAGTAGCGGCGCTTCTGCGCTAGGGATGCTCCACTGGCTCCATTGCGGCTCTGCATGCTAGAGTCTTTCACTCGAAGCGACCCACTGATTGGCCATGCCGTCCCAATAACGCCGATTTTCTCGTACGTGTTCGGGTAGGTCGTTGTTTGATGTATCCGCAGGCGTTACTCCACTATTTTGCTTGTTCCCTTAGCCTAAAATCGTAGCAACGAGGCTTCGGTTACCGCCTCGGTTGCGAAATTCGCACAGATAAATGCCCTGCCACGTGCCTAAGCTGAGACGCCCATTCGTAATCGGTATGCTGACGGAGCTACCGACAAGCGCGGTTTTAATGTGGGCGGGCATGTCATCCGAGCCTTCGAGTGTGTGTTTGTAATAGGATTCGTTTTCACGTACGAGCGCGTCAAAGCTGGCAGCAAAATCGCTGCGCACAATGGGGTCGGCATTTTCGTTGAGCGTGAGGCCGGCCGAAGTATGCTGAATAAATAGATGTAGTAGGCCTGTTACAGGCAGCGACGGTAAGGCGGCTTCAACGTGGTGAGTCACTAAGTGAAAGCCTCGAGGGTAGGCCGGTAGGTGAAATGTCACTTGGTCCATGTGCATGCGTAGCTTAGCGCAGACGGGTCGCTAGCTTGTCTAGCAGGAGGGTGAGTGGCTGACGCTGTGCAGAACGGTCGCTGTTTGCCAGTGACTGGGCGAATTCGGCTAATAAGCGCACGTCATCGCGTGAATAGCCCGTATTGGCCAGTTGGATTGCCTTCTCGGCGCTGAGCAGGCGTTTGGGTTGTCCCGGCGCCCCTGGATTGATGATTGGTGCTTCAGCATTCGCAATAGTGTGAGTTACGAAGAGACCGATGGCAATGGCTTTGTAGAGTTCGCCCATGTGCTTGAATGCGTGGGTGTACATAGCGTTTTCTCTTTTGGGTCGTACCCTATTAGAAAAGTGGCAAAGGTCTATACGGGCAGGTCTCTCTCCAGATAGTTCTGGATTTGCTCTTTGTTGTCTTTTGGCGTGTAGGGTTTTTCTATAAGCGTAGAAGAGATGACAAAGTCTGACGTGGAGCGATTACACGCCGTGGGGACGTTGTAGAGAACGGCAATGCGCAAAAGGGCTTTGACGTCGACGTCGTGCGGTTGCACGCTGATGGCATCCCATAGAAAGATCAGTACGTCTACCTGGCCTTCGCTGATCATTGCGCCCAGTTGTTGGTCACCGCCTAATGGCCCAGATTTCAGCCTGTGAAGGTCGACACATTGATCGCTTTTTTCGAGCAGCGCTTTCTCAACCAGCTTTCCCGTAGTGCCCGTGCATACGAGCTTGTGCTTGGCCAACGTGTGCCAGTTGTAGCTCACCCAATCTATCAGATCGCTTTTGCAGTTATCGTGCGCTACTAGCGCTATGCATTTTTTCATTTGTGCCTATATGAAACAGGGTGTGCTTTATTAGGTTATTTGATTACTGTCCGCGTACTGTGTGTCGGTCTTCGTAGCCACTACGTGGAAAGTTGGTCAAGTCGAGCGCGCCGGGCACGTAGTGCCAGGCCGTGCTGTAGCGCGTGCGGTCGCTCGCATTGTCCGCTGTGCCGTGTAGTAAGTTAGCAGAGAAAAGCACTACGGTGCCGGCGGGGACGGGCAGTGATACGGCCTGTTGCTCATCGACACGTGTCCAGGAGCCGTGCGTACGCGTGTCGCGCTCATGTTCGACAATCTGTCCACCGCGGTGACTGCCTGGGACGATCTGGAGGCAGCCGTTTTCCGCATCGGCGTCCTGTAAATAAATGCCGCATGAGAGGACGTCTGGCGAATCGGTGCCAAAGTAGAAATTGTCTTGGTGCCAGTGCGTGGACGTACCTCCGCCTGCGAGCTTGGGAAAAAACTTGGTGCCGAATACGTCGATATTGGGTCCGAGCAGCTTTTCGACTCGGTTGAGAATAGCCACTTCTTTAGCCAGCGATAGAACGCGCGGTTCCACTACGCAAACGCTCTGTACCTTGTGCAACATGCCGGGGATGGGTTTCTCTTCTCCGTCCAGTTCGAGAGAAAAAGAATTGGCAGACTCGACCATAGAGCGGCTACGTTCGACCAGCTCGTCGAATATAGACAGGTAATGTGCCAGCGACGGGCCGTTTATCAAGCGCTCAAATACGAGGTAGCCTTCCTTGCGAAAGCGGACAATATCTTCGCTACTGAGCATATCAATTTTCCTTGCTTGGTAAGTCAATGTATACGATAAACCTACTTCCGTCGGGTCCTGCGTGCACGTCCCATCGGTTGGCAAAACGCGCTAAGTGTGCATCGACGTAGGCGTCAACGCTGGCTAGGGTTACCGATAGGGCAAAAAAGAGAATGCGCGTATTGCGTTGAGCGATTCGGTCTTCGTGCTCTTGCGGGCTACGTGCGTCGTTGAGTGCGCTATGTTCGGCTGCAGCCATGGAAAAGAGTGTTGCGCCCGCGCCCGCAAAGAGAAGCGCTTTATAGGGCTTGCCGTTGTATAGCTGACCCCAGCCGGGCAGTATAGCCGATCGTATCAGGGCCGCACGTGGTTCGAGACTATCGCTGTGCGTTGTCACCATGTGCGAGCGGTCTGCAGTCTGTGCTCTGGTATGCGTTGACAGCAGGCCAAGGTTTAAGAGAGCAAGAAGCAGGCAGCGTGTGAACAAGAGTTGGCTACGCTCTCAGTCGCCGAGGTATGCGCCCACGGCGATTGGGTTACCTAGCAGAAATGCGCTGGTTTCCATGGGTGCCCTGCCTGGAGGCTGGACAGACTCTAGGCTGAGCGCGTCTTGGCCGCATGCCACGAGCAGGCCGCTTCGGGCATTGGCCTGTATAACCTGTCCGGGCGTGCCCGTGCCCTCAGCCGGCCGTGCGCGATGCACTTTGACGGGCTGTCCGGCAAGCGTGGTAAACGCACCGGGAAAGGGATTGAAGCCGCGGATGCGGTTGTTGATGAAGACGGCCGACTGAGACCAGTCAATACGCCCGTCTTCTTTGCTGAGTTTGGGTGCGCGGGTGACGCCGCGACGGTCTTGGGGTAGGGAGGTCAGCGACCCGTTTTCTAAGCCGTCGACGGTTTCCAGCACCATATCCGCACCCAGGGGACGCAGGCGCGCTTCCAGTTGGCCGGCCGTCTCGTCTGGCGCGATGGCTATACGGCGCTGCATGAGAATATCGCCTGCGTCAACGCGTGGATTGAGCAGGAACGTGCTGATGCCCGTTTCCTGCTCACCGTTGGCAATGGCCCAAACTATCGGTGCGGCGCCTCTATAGGCCGGTAGCAGTGAGGGGTGCAGGTTAACTGAGCCGATTCGTGGAACGGCAAGCAGCGGCTTGGGCAAGATAGAGAAAGCTACGACGATGAATAGGTCGGGTGCGAGCGCAGTGAGTTCGGCTTGCAGCTGTGCATCGTTGACGGATTGGGGCTGTATAACAGGCAGGTATAGTGCCTGCGCCTTCTCCTTAACGGGCGATGCGGCCAGTTTGCGTCCGCGACCTTTGGGCCGGTCGGGATTGGTTACGACGCCTACTACCATATGGCGGCTGTCAGCCAGACGTTCCAACGTGGGCACGGCAAAGTCTGGCGTACCCATAAAAACGATCCTCACTTCGCGTCGTCGTCTTTGTTTTTGACGCGTGAAACGGCGGCGCGTGAGACTTCAATCTTCACGTTTTCGGCAATCTTAACGACCAGCACGTCGTCTTTGATGTTTTGAATAATGCCGTGAATACCGCCGCTGGTGACAATCTGATCCCCTTTTTCCAATTCGTCGATCATGCGCTGCTGGTCTTTCTGCTTTTTCATCTGCGGACGCAGGATAAGCAGATAGAGCACGACAAACATGATGGCAAAGGGCAGCAGAGAGGCAATGGGACTAGGGCTACCCCCGCCAGCAGGCGGTCCACCCATGGCGTGGGCCGAAGTGATGAGATCGAACACGGTGAGTCCTTTCTTCTTTTGTGAACGCAATACGTGAGGCGTTGGACCTAACAATATAACTATTTTGCGCGGGTCGTCACTTGTAGATTGGTTTGGGATATATGAGTCGTTTACCTGCTATAGATACGCGTTATTTTGACAGGGCGTTGTCCTCGCCCATATCCTCTTTTGCGCGTTCGTTTGCCAAGGCACGCAAGCAGTGCAGAAACTTAGTGTCTGCCGCGACAGCTGTTCCTGAGTGTGCAGAGTGCGGTAAAGCGGTTTTTTTGACTCTACGAATACTGCGGCGAAAAAAGACTGTGAGACGGAGTTGAGTTACGACGGAGATCGGCGTTTTGCGCTCGTGTGCGCGTCGTGTGACGATTCGCTATCGAACTACGACAAGCACTAGCTGCGATCGCTGGCGGCGTCTGGTTCGATCTCATAGGCTGAGACGTCAACCGATTCGCAGGTTATTTCAACCTGGGCGAGTGCATGCCACTCGAGCAGTTCATCTATGCGAAACACTTCGACCAGACCGGGGGAGAGCTTGATAAAGAAGTCTATGTGGGCATTAATCTGTCGGCTGATGCCGATAGAACTCAAATCGTCAAACGATTCTCTGCCTATTTCGATTAGGTGCCAGGGCAACCAAGCCGCGAGCGTTTGCGTGTCGTCCATTCCATGCGCGCAGTGGAACTCTTTTAAAAAAGGTGTGAGCGAGTTGAGTAAGTCGCGGGCAGAATCGGGGCACTCGATTTCTACTATGGCCGAAAATTGGTCTACGGCCGCTTGCTCATCGCCATATATTCCTATTTGATATTTCATATACGTCTCCCATGCATTTTGCTCAGTGAAAACAGTTCCGGTGCGACGCTAAAAAAACGAAAAAGCGTCTTAAGCGCCAAGTGCGCTCAGCGTCACAAGAGCAGGCTACGCGTGTCCGTCAGCACGGCTTACTCGTCGCGATAACTGGCGAGAAAGTCGCGCTGCCACTGAGCAAAATGCCC
>CAXGPR010000070.1:0-19018 GCA_964011675.1 uncultured bacterium | reverse complement strand
GGGGAGATCCCACGCAGGAAGGCGCAGCGATTCTAGTCGACCACATTGAAGAGATCAGAAAAATGCTAAAGGCAAGGGGCGTCCAAATCGGCGACTGGCAGATCGACGAGCGAGACGGACAAAAGCTACGGGTATTTTTTGTGGTCGCCCCCGACGGCCTGTGCTATTACGTTTATGAACCTTTATAGACCGGTATGATCTGACACGCCATCGCAAGCCAGTCCAAACAAGACCTTGACACTGTTACTATCCCTGACCAAACTAGCTACGCTCGCAATCGCCCACCGTGCGCGGTCTCGCCGCAGACGCTTTCCGCAACGAGCGAACGTGCAGCCAGACCCGTCTATCCTTACAAGAGGCCCTAATTCATGACCGCTAACGTCACCCATATTGAGCGCTTTACATTGCAAGTGCCTTTTGTCGATCGCGTCCGTTTAGAAATGGAGCGAGCCGGCATTCACACCTGGTCCGAACTGGAAATTACGCGCGTCGAAACAGACGCCGGGATTGTAGGCTGGGGTGAAACCATTCAGAACTACACCTGGGGGCGCGTCAACGACCACGAGCGCGTCGTCGGACGCACGCCCTTTGAAACAATGTGGGACGACAGTCTGGGCGCCGGCCTGCAGATGGCGCTCTTTGACGCAGCCGGAAAGTTAGCCGGCGTGCCGATTTACCGGCTACTCGGCAGCAAGTGCCGCGACTGGTGTGCCATTTCATTTTGGGACCACGACATGTCGCCGGAAAAATACGAAATCGAGGCGCGCACCGCCGTCGAATTGGGCTACACCTGCATGAAGATTAAGACGCGCCCCTGGTTTGACGTCTACGAGACCATTCGCCGCATCTCTGAGGCCACGCCCGACCACTTTCGCATCGATGCCGATTGGAACGCCTTTCTCAACAACGCCTCTAATGCGATACCCATACTGCGCGAACTGGAGCGCACTTTTCCCAAGATTAAGATTTTTGAAGATCCCATCCCGCGCGAAGACGCGGCAGGCAATCGCTACATGCGCACGCAGATAGAGAGCGCCATCGCCCACCACTACGGCGTCATCGGGCCACGCGACGGCATTGAGATAGGCGGCGTGTGCGACGGCTACGTGCTCGGTGGGGGCGTCTCGCAGGTCATGCGCCAAGGCAGCACGGCCGGCTCGCTCAATATGCCCTTCTTTCTACAAATGGTCGGTGCCGGTCCCACGACCGCGCTCTCTCTTCACCTAAGCGCCGTGCTGACGCACGCCCAGTGGCCGACAATCACCTGTCACGAACTCTACAAACACCACCTGCTCACCGAGCGCATTCCCGTCGTTGGTGGCCACGCACAGGTGCCCGAAGCGCCGGGTCTAGGCGTCGAGATAGATGAAACTATTCTGGAGCAATATCGCGTCGACAAAGCCGACCACGCACTGCCGCGGCGACTGATAAAGACCACTCGGCCGGGTGGGGTCTGCGTCTATTTCACTAATAACGGCCAAGTCTGGAACTTCTTCGGCAAGGGCAACCAGCCCGTAGACGATTGGGGCTGCAACACGGTTCTCGTCGATGACGACGGTAGCAGCGAGTTTGCCGATCTTTTCCAACGCGCCAGCCAGTCGCCCGTTATTACGCGCGAATAGAGCGCCCAGAGAATCGGGCAGTCCAGCAGACCAAATGTAATGTGCCAGACCGCCCAATACGCATCTACTCTACCCTTCAGCTAGGAGCTATACCATGTCCGTGTGCCAAGCCGACCAGCTACCTTTTGAAACCGTAGGAGGCGGCAAAGATACCCAACGCCAGGTGCTCATCGACTCAGAACAGAGCCCTCATGTTGCCATGCGCCGCTTTGTAATGCAACCCGGCGGCGGCATGCCGCGCCACACCAACACCGTTGAGCATGAGCAGTACGTCCTGCGCGGAAGAGCGACCATCGGCATCGGCGACGAAAAGTTTCAGGTAAAGGGAGACGACGTCGTATACATTCCCGCCGGCGTGCCGCACTGGTATCGGACCGAGGGCGACGAACCCTTTGAATTTCTCTGCATAGTACCCAATCTACCCGACGAAATAGAAGTGCTCGAATAGATCTTTGCACACAAAGATCCCCGGTCCATTCTGGACCGGGGATCTGGTCTACATTCCATGCACCGTCGATACGCGCTAACAGCGCTCCCAAATCGCACGCACGCGATCCTTCATTCGCACCGCTTCTTCCCAGCGATCCGACAGTTCGCGCCCATCCGCTCCCTGCATTGCATAAGTCGGCGGACCCAGTTCGACGACAAAGGTCATTACGTCGTCTTCGCCGGCGCGCTCTTTAAATTGTTTGAAGCCGTATTCCCACCAGCTCTCGTAGAGATCAACCCAGACCTGATTGTGGGCAAAACCCGTTGGCACCTGCACCTGCTCGCGCGAGGCAATACGCCCGTGGAAGGCGCCACAGCGCGCTAAGATCTGGTCCATATACTGCTGGTTTTGCTCTGAAATAGGTGGACCAGCAAACTCGCGCCCTACCAAGAAGTGCGATAGATCACCGCACAGCACCATGTCGGGCACGGCCTCGATCAAGTCGAGCGTGAAGTACATGTCCGTCGTCATACGATCTCGGTGCGTCTCAAAAAAGAGCTGATATCCGGCCGCAGCCGCCCTGTCCATACAGCGCACGATATAGGACACGCCGTCTGCTACCCGACGCGGCATGGGCATGGGCTGCAGGTTAATATGCGACGCTCCACCGTCTTGAGCCGCCTTGATGTCGTCGTCAAATTCCTCCGGCGTCCATGGAAAGACAATATTTGAACGCTTGAGTCCCAACCTATCGCACAGCGGCACCATAGCATCGCGATGCGCCTTTTCCTCCATGAGAAACTCGACGCCGTCGAAGCCCGCTTCGGCAATCTTTTCGAGCTTTTCCTCCATGCTCCATTCCTCATCGCCGTTAAACGGCAGTTCCACCATGCCCCAGTACGATTGATATACCTGCAGCTCCATGTGATTCCTTTCTGTTGGTAATTCACTCCCTACTCCGAGGCAGCAGTGTACGACAATAAACACCCCT
Source organism: uncultured bacterium (assembly GCA_964011675.1). GTDB lineage: Bacteria > Latescibacterota > UBA2968 > UBA8231 > UBA8231. The sequence goes on along the minus strand of CAXGPR010000070.1, from coordinate 15,975 downwards.
GCGTCAACGCCACCCCTCTATTTTCACAAAACGGGTCAATCGCTATTTTATACTCTCCCCTTAACGTGAGGAACGCATTCTTTGATCCAGCTTAGACAACCCTACGTGCTCTTTCTAGGCGACGCGCCCGATCAGCTAGCAGCCAAAACGGCCGACGGCATAGCTCGCTGGCGCCCCGAGCTATGCGTCGGTCAGCTGCGTCTGCCCAACTGCAAGGCCGACATTGGCCTGCCCGATATGACGCTTGAAGAAGCGCGCGCCGCCGGTGCGCAAACGCTGATTGCCGGCGTGGCCAACCGAGGCGGCATTGTGTCCGATGCGTGGCGCGATACCCTGCTGCGAGCCGTTGACTTGGGCTATGATATTGCCAGTGGACTGCACGGCCGTCTGTCTGCCATTGCCGGACTAAGAGAGCGCGCTAAGGCGCAGGGCACAGCGCTGCACGACGTGCGCTATTCAGATCAGTCTTTTCCCATTGCCGGCGGCGACAAGCGTAGCGGCAAGCGCTTGCTTACAGTCGGCACCGACTGTTCGGTTGGCAAGATGTATACTACCCTATCGATAGAGCACGAAATGAAGGCGCGCGGCATAAAAGCCACGTTCCGTGCCAGCGGACAGACGGGCATCTTTATCGCCGGCGAAGGCCTCTGCGTAGACGCCATCATATCTGATTTTATCGCTGGCGCGGCCGAGGTGCTATCGCCTGACAACGACGCCAACCACTGGGACTTAGTCGAAGGACAGGGCTCGCTCTTTCACGCCTCGTATGCCGGCGTGTCGCTCGGCCTGCTGCACGGCTCACAGCCCGACGCTCTCGTGCTCTGCCACGATCCCGACCGCGATCACATGCGCGGCCTGCCCACCTATAGACTCCCAGCCGTCGATGCGTGCATTCGCCTCAATGAGTCCTGCGGACGCCTGACCAATCCCGCCTGCCGCACGGTTGGCATCGCCGTCAACACCTCCAAGCGAAGCGAGGAGGACGCGCTCAGACTGCTTGAGGCACTCGAGCGCCAGACCGGCCTACCCTGCGTCGATCCCCTGCGGCAGGGCACCGGCCGCCTCGTGGACGCCTTACCGCTGTGATGCAATTTGACGTCCGAGGAGAGCGCTGGCCGCTGGCGCAGGCTTTCACTATTTCGCGCGGAACCAAGACCAGCGCCGACGTCGTGATATGCACCCTTTCGCGCGACGGGCACACTGGACACGGCGAGAGCATGCCCTATCCGCGCTACGGCGAATCAGTAGAGCAAGTTATCGCCCAACTAGAGGCGCTGCGCCCCAGCATTGAATTCGGACTACAGCGAGCGGACCTGCCGCAGCATTTGCCGGCCGGCTCGGCGCGCAACGCACTCGACTGCGCGCTGTGGGACCTAGAGGCCAAATCTCAGAATCAACCCACATACAAACTGGCCGAACTCCGTCGGCCCCAACCCGTAAAAACCGCTTATACGATCTCGCTAGATACGGCAGAAAATATGGGGCGTGCGGCAGCGGCCAACGCAGAACGCCCGCTGCTGAAGATCAAACTGGCCGGCCAAGGCGACCTAGAGCGAGTCGAAGCCATTCGCCAAGGGGCTCCAGACGCCGCACTGATCGTAGATGCCAACGAGGGGTGGGAACGACGCCAGGTCGAGCCATTCGCCGAGGCGCTCGCCCAGCGGGGCGTCGTTCTTGTCGAACAGCCTCTGCCAGTCGGCAAAGACTACGCGCTGAGCGATATGGCACATCCACTCCCTTTTTGCGCCGACGAGTCGTGCCACACCGCGGCCGACCTGCCCTCACTGGCCGGCCGCTACGAATACGTCAACATCAAGCTCGATAAGACGGGCGGTCTGACCGAGGCGATTGCACTACTGCGCCAAGCGCGCCAGTTAGACATGGGCATTATGATCGGCTGCATGGTCGCCACTTCGCTGTCGATGGCGCCCGCCGCCTTGTTGGCAAGCGAAGCCGATTTTGTCGATTTAGACGGCCCCCTCCTGCTCGAAAACGATCGGCAACCAAGCCTGCGCTACGAAGGCAGCACGCTCTATCCGCCCACGCCAGATCTATGGGGATAGCGACGATGAGGAGACCCTGCGTACAATCGGTCCGCTGTTGTTCCCACCCGACTGGGACCTATATTTTTTCTCTATGACAACCCATTTGCTCGTGGCAACACAGCACCCTGCCGCCCATTGGAGTACTGCGCTACCGACTGCGCTCGTGCTCGAGGAGACCGAACAGCCCTCGTGGCAACATCAGGGCAATCAGTGGACGTGGCAGCAAAATATTCCCGTTCAAGCCCTGCGAAATCTCCGTGAGGTATTGCCCTGCCTCTCACTTCACACGGAGGCCTCTTGGGGCTACCAGTGCATGCTCGAATACGAAGCCGTTAACGACACGCGCGCCCGCTGCGCACTCGCGCCGATGGGCAACGTTGTGAACGAATACAGCGGAGAAGACGGCGCACAAGCCGTGCGCGCGGACGTCGATATTTGGCGCGTCGAGGCACCGCTTAAAAGGGCCGTGCTGCACTGGCACGTGCAGTGCGCTGGTCCCATCGCCGACCTACCCGCCCTGCTCTCTGTCTCGCTGCGCGCAGACGGCCCTCCACCGGCGCCGGCCCTGACGAAGGGCCATCTTGCACACGACGTGCCCGCACGCAGTCAGATGCAGTTGTGCAGCGATATCGCTAACCGGGTGTGTTCCCCTACGTCGGTGAGTATGCTGTTGGATTATTACGGAAAGTCGGTAGACGTCTACGATGTCATAGACGAGGCACTGCACCAGCCCAGCGGGCTGTACGGCGTTTGGCCCGCCAATATATGGGCTGCATCTAGGAGCAACTTAATGGGTTATTTGCTACACTTTCCGCGTTGGGAAACGGCAAGAGAGCTGTTAGATGCGGGCTATCCACTGATCGCCTCCGTGCGCTATGACGAAGGCGAACTGCGCGACGGGGCCGTCCGCAAGACGAGCGGGCATCTGCTGATCGTGCGCGGTTACGAAAACGACCGTGTTTTGGTCAACGACCCAGCAGCCGATTGCGACGGACAGGTCGCGCGCACCTACGATCTAAGTGAGTTTTGCGCGGTGTGGCTGGAGCGCAGCGCCGTCGGCTACGTGCTATTTACTCCCTGATTACTGCTGCTGAAACCCCAGTAGGGTGAGCACGCTGGTCGCCTGCACACCCTGCGCCTGCACCAGCAAGGCGGACGCGCCCTGCGACAGAACCTGCGCACGGGTCAGTTTAGATACTTCTTGAGCAATGTCCGTGTCGCTGATGGTCGACTCAGCCGCCTGCACCTGTTCAATGCGATTTTCCGTGGCCGACAGATTGAACGTGAGCCGGTTCTGGATCGCACCGAGGTTACCGCGCTCCTGCGAGACGCGCGTAATAGCCCCGTCGATATCGGTAATCGCAGACTGAGCCGTTGTCTGCGTCGTCACGCTTGTCGACTCCAGGTTGAGTTCGTCACCCGTCGCCGTCAGGTCCGGTATAGATAACTCCAGCCGATTAAAGCTCGAGTCCGACGGGCCAATCTGAAGGCTGGCACCCGTGCCCTCCTCTACGACTAGCTCGTAGTTGTTCAAATCGCCGTCGCTGAAAGAACCCGTCGCATCTGCAGCACCCACGCCCGCCAGCGTAACTTGAATTCCCAAACGATCAAAGTTGGCGACGATCTTTGTACCCGTTGCCACGACGCTTCCATCTAGCGCGGTTCCCAGCGAGATCGTCTGCGTCATCGAGCCGTTGCCCAACGTCAGATCGCTATCATCTGCCGTATCTATGAAAGTGAAAGTACCCGCCGCCGCGCCGGAAATAGCCACATTGGTAACACCCGTCGCATCGCTGGCAACGAGGGCGCTTGAGAGCGAGCTAACGGCATTACCGAACCCCGTCAACAGCACCTGATTGTTAAACGTCGTCGACTGAGCAATACGATCAATCTCGTTGCTGAGCTGAGAAAACTCCGTCTGCACCGATTCACGGTTGCTATCGCTTACCGTACCAGAAGAAGACTGGACAGCCAGCTCACGCATGCGCACGAGGATCGCGTTGACCTCGTTGAGCGAAGCCTCAGCCGTCTGAATGAGATTGGTCGCCTGTTCGGTGTTGCGCACGCTAGCCTGCAGACCTGAAGATTCTGCGCGCAGCCCTTCGCGCACGGAAAGTCCGGCCGCATCATCGGCTGCGCGGTTAATGCGCAGACCCGAAGAGAGGCGCTCCAAACTGGTCGAGATTTCACGCGTAGTCGCGTTGAGGTTTCTGCGTACACTAATCGCAGACTGATTGCTATTTATTCTTAGAGCCACGTGGACCATCCTTGGGGGAAATTCCAGTTGACGCTAGTAGTATACTAAACTTTACAGCTAATTTCTACCCTATAACGCACTAAACGCACACCCATTGAGAGGGACACCTATACCTGGGCAGAGGCACAAAAAAAAGCATCGATCCTACGCTCGACGCCTGCAGACTGCTGAGATGGACTTACTCTAAACGGCCTCGTTTTTTTTTCGCTCCATCCTCTCGATGCGCTGTACGGCAAAGAGCATACCGACGCCAAACCAGAACATGTTGTTTGCCAAGTCTCCGTTGAACGACTGGTTGACTTGGAAACCGACAAAGGTGGCGATCAATCCTATTTGCACCGAGCGCAAATAGGCGTCTTTCATCTCGTATAACCGGCTCAAGCTGACAAAGAACACCTTGAGAATAAACCACAGCATGGCCGCAAATCCCACAATCCCCAACTCGCCAAGCACCATCGTAATAACCGTATGCGGCTCGTTCACCTGGCTCCAGTGGGGATAACCCGCTGGCGCATAATCGGAGAAAACGTGGGGAAAAGCACGCCACCCAATGCCGAGCAACGGATGGTCTGAAAACATGTCGAGCGAAGCCAAGATGAGGTAAATGCGCGCCGTGCTCGACGTGCGCCCCACCGAGCCAAACTGCTCAAAAAGCGTAAATATAGATATGAAACGCTCAAAAATATACTCGGCAAAGGGCACAAACTCTTTTAACGCCAGCACGGCGAGTATACTGCCAAACAGCAGGTAAAAGAAGTAGCGTATCTTACCGCTGAGCCACAGGATCACAAAGACCGCAACCAGCGTAGCCATCCAGTTTGAGCGGCTAAACGACGCCAGCAGACCGCCAAAACCGATAATGACTGCTAGACTGAACAAGATGCGTGCCGTCCAGCTCATTTTAAAGTTGAGCAATACGGCCAGCAACGGTAAAATCCCGCACATCATAAAGGTGGCAAAGATATTGGGATTATGAAACGTGCCCGTAGCGCGCGGCATGTTACCGCCCAGTGCAGTAATCACTTTTACGGGCAAGTGAAACTGGCCCGTAATCACCTGATAGGCCCCCATACCCGCTCCCGCAATAGTGAACAGTACCATGGACCAGAGCACCGCAGCAACGGCCTTTTTGGAGTCGATAATGACCTGCGTCATATAGGTGAAGAGCACCAGCGCACACATGCGCACAAAGCCAATTGTGGCATCGGGCTGGTTGGGCGAATAGGTCAGCGATACGGCAATACAGGCCAAAAACGCCAGCAGCGGAGCGCGCAGCTCAAATTCGGGAAAACGCGTGCGGCCGCGCAGACAGGTTTGGACGATTAAGGCGATGATCAACAGAATGTAGGCCAGGTGAAAGCCGGTCAAGTGGAAGCCACCGCCGCCGCTTTCCTGACTGCCAAAAAAGCGTCCCGTGCTATCTAAACCCGTTGTCAACACAACGATGGGGGCTATGACCCAAGGCTGCACCAAGACGCCTACGACAAAGAGCACGGCAGCCAGTGCACCAATGATAATGGCCGGCACCCACTCGCTGTAAAACAGGCTCGCTCCCAGCACGATAACCTGGAACGCTAAAAAGGCAAAAAAGTAGCGTTTATCCAGGCTGATACCGCCCGGTGATTGGGAAGGAAGGGTGCTCATAGTGGACCAAGCGTCTTTGTAGGTAACGCGCGCAGAAAGTTCGACATTGCATTCGTTTCAGCGCGCCATTTGACCTTATATTTTAACCCATATGCAGACCAATTGCAAAGACGCGTTTGTGCACAGTCTCACACACAGGAGGAATAACAGCGATGCAAAAGACGGCATTACAGGCGGGCCCCGTAGAAAGACTCGCCAAAGGATTTACCTTTGTAGAGGGCCCGGTTTGGCATGGAGACGGCTACTGGTATTTCAGCGATATACCCGAAAATCGTATCCACACCGTAACTCCCAGCGGTCAGGTCGGCATCCATCGCGAACCTTCGGGCAATAGCAATGGACTGACGCTCGATCGCACCGGTCGCCTGCTGGCCTGCGAACACGGCAACCGACGCGTCTCTATAGCCGACGAGTACGGTTCGGTATCTACTCTAGCCGACGCATTTGAAGGTAAGCGCCTAAACAGCCCAAACGATCTGGTGACGCACTCTAGCGGCGCCGTTTACTTTACCGATCCGCCGTATGGGATCAGCCCCGAAGAGCAGGAACAGCCCTGCAGCGGCGTCTATCGCATAGGGCTCGATGGCCATATAAGCATAGTGGCCGACGACTTCGAGCGCCCGAACGGACTGGCTTTTTCCCCGGACGAATCCGTGCTCTACGTCGACGACTCACATCACCAGCACATACGCGCCTTTGACATACAGAACGACGGCTCACTGACCAGCGGCCGACTCTTTGCCGACCTGAGTCACGACAGCCCCGGCGTGCCCGACGGCCTCAAAGTCGATCAGCAGGGCAACGTCTACACGACCAACGCGCTTGGGATTTGGACCCACGACGCGCAGGGCCAATTTCTCGGCCTCATCGAAACGCCAGAAATTCCTGCCAACTGCTCCTGGGGCCAAGACGGACAGACGCTCTTTATCACCGCGCGCACGTCCGTATACGCCGTGCGCACCGCCGTGCCGGGCGTGCCCGCGTGCCCTTAATCACTGCGTTGGCCCCTCGGGGGTATTGCTCTCCTGCGACGACTCTCCGTTATTGCCCTATAGTATGCAACCGCTCTGTATGGCACACTCGCGCGCAGGGCATTTCACACAAAAGGGTTTGCTATGACATCCGTTAGAGACTTGGGCATCCTAACCGGCGGCCAGCTGGGTCGCATGATGCTGCCCACCTGCATGCGCTTTGGCCTCAATGTGCACATCATGGACGGCGACGCGTCGGCCCCGGCCGGGGCGTTTTGCGGGCACTTTGTGCAGGGAGACCCGTTCAGCGCAGAGGCCGTATTCCAATTTGGCCAAAACTTAGACTGCGTGACGCTCGAGATTGAGCATGTAAGCCTAGACGGCCTGAAGCAACTAGAAGCGTCAGGTGTCGACGTGTATCCCAAACCCGATTTGCTTGAAATAGTGCAAGACAAAGGACTGCAAAAACAGTTTTATCAGAAGCACGGTTTCCCCACCTCTCCGTTCAAGTTAGTCGATGGACGGTATGATATCACGCCCGAACGCTTCCGTTTGCCCGTCGTACAAAAAAGTCGGAAAGACGGCTATGACGGACGAGGGGTCCAATTGATAGACGGGGTCGATGATCTGGCCAACGCCTTTGACGTGCCTAGCGTCGTCGAGGAAAAAGTCGACATAGCGCAGGAGATCAGCGTGATCGTAGCACGCAGTCCCTCTGGAGCAGTACGCACGTTTCCCACCGTGGAAATGGTCGTATCCAACGTGTCCAACATGCTCGACTACTTACTGTCTCCGGCGCGCCTTGCACCGTCTATTGAACGACAGTGTATCGAAGTAGCAGAGTCGCTGGCGACGGCGCTAGATTTGGTCGGCCTACTGGCCGTGGAACTGTTTGTATCGCAAGATGGCCAAGTCCTCATCAACGAGATCGCACCCCGCCCGCATAACAGCGGACATCACAGCATAGAGGCCAACGTCACTTCGCAATTTGAACAGCACGTGCGCGCCGTATGCGACATGCCCTTGGGCGATACCGCACTCAAGTCGCCCGCCGTGATGGTCAATCTAGTCGGAGCCGAAGGCTATCAAGGCCCCGTTCGCTACGAGGGATTCAACCGCGTGCTGGCCATGCCCGACGTGTATATACACCTCTACGGCAAGGCCGAGACTCGACCCTTTCGCAAGATGGGACACGTTACCATTATACGGCCCAACGTCAGTGAAGCCATTGAAATCGCCCAACAAATCAAAGAGGAAATGCAGGTAATCGCATGAGCGACGCACAGGTAGGCATTATTATGGGCAGCAAGTCAGACCTCAAGGTGATGAAGCAGGCCGGGGTCGTACTCAAACAGTTTGGCGTACCCTTTAAAATCACCGTTGTATCCGCACACCGCACGCCGCAGCGCATGATGGACTACGCGGTCCATGCCGAGGGCAGAGGGCTAAGGGTCATTATCGCAGGAGCCGGCGGCGCGGCGCACTTGCCCGGCATGGTCGCCGCCAACACGCCTCTGCCCGTCATTGGCGTGCCCGTCAAATCATCCAACTCGCTAGACGGCTGGGATTCGCTGCTTTCCATCGCCCAGATGCCTAAAGGCGTGCCTGTGGCAACCGTCGCCGTTGATGCGGCGGCCAACGCCGGTATCCTAGCGACACAGATCCTGGCAACGGCTCAGCCGGCCTTGCTGGACAAGATCAAAGCGTTTAAAACCGACCTAATCGATCAGGTCAACGGCATGATTGACGAGGTAGAAGGGGCGGACATATAGGGAGCGTGTCTAGCGCACCCAAACCGTCTTGTGTTCGAAAAAGGGCCAGCCCCATTTCGCCGCCGCCCTATGCCGCTCTGCTCAAAGCCGCCCCAGAGCACCTAATAACTCAGTTGACTGGCACTGTTAACCGTAATAATACCCACCTCCAACCGCCGGATACAGTAGCGCTGGCGCTCGGGATATTGCGTCCAGATCGAAGCTAACAGCCCGTAATCGGTGTCGCTGGCCAGCGCCAGTGCTTTTTCATCGTTGTCAAAATCTAAGTTCGATATGATCGGTATGAAGTATATGGCTGTTATGACCGGCGAAAAAACTCGACGCTTTCCGCAGCTAAAGGCGTATTGCCAAGGATCAGATCACTCGCCTTTTCCGCGAGCATAACAATCGGCGCGTGGATATTGCCATTGGTGATATAAGGCATAGACTAACCATCGACTAAGCGCAGTCCCTCGAGGCCGTGCACGCGCATGGAGTTAGGATCAAGGGCGCTGTCCTGGGCCGTCCCCATGCGGCAAGTGCAGCAAGGGTGCAAAGCGGTCTCTCCCTCGCACCCCACCCAATCGAGTATCTGCTGGTCGCTCTCTACGGACGTTCCCGGCGCAATCTCCCCGCCGTTAAACGGCGCCATCGCGGGCTGATCAACCAGCCTGCGAGCGAGGTGAACCGCCTCGACCCATTCGCGACGATCGCGCTCCGTAGATAGATAGTTAAACTGAATAGATGGATGCGCTGCAGGATCCAGTGAGCGAATCCGCACATGACCGCGCGCATCAGAATACATCGGCCCCACGTGTAATTGATAGCCATTCCCCCCTATGGGCTCAGATCCGTCGTAGCGCACGGCCAGCGGCAAAAAGTGAAACATGACGTTGGGATATCGCTCGGAAGCGTTACTGCGGGCAAACCCGCCGGCCTCAAAGTGATTGGTGGCAGCTGGGCCCGTCTTGTTCAGCAGCCAGCGCAGCAGGATATCGGGTTTGCGCCACCACTTCAATGCGGGATTGAGCGATACCGGCTGAGTACAGGCATATTGGACGTACACTTCGAGATGGTCTTGCAGGTGGGCGCCGACGGCAGGCAAATCGGCGACGACCGGAACGTTCAGCGACTGAAGCAGGTCGGCTGGCCCCACTCCTGACAGCTGGAGTAGCTGAGGCGAGTTGAAGGCGCCACCGCACAGAATGACTTCTCCACCGTGGGCGGTATGTCGCCTTCCTCGGCGCGTATACTGGACGCCGACTGCCCGCTTTCCCTCAAAGAGAATATTCGTCGTCAGCGCATTGGTCACGATCTTTAGGTGGAGGCGGCTTTTTAGCACCGGGTGAATATAGGCGCGCGCTGCGCTGTGGCGACGGCCTCCTTGAATATTTCGATCAAAGGGGGCAAAGCCCTCTTGCCGATACCCGTTTACATCGTCGGTCAGTTCAAAACCGGACTGCTGCACCGACTGTAGAAAGGCCTGAAAGAGCGGGTTGGTGGCCGGTCCCCTTTCGAGGTGGAGCGGACCCTCCTCGCCGCGGAATGAATCGCCGGGCTGGGCCGCTAGGCAGCGTTCCATGCGTTTGAAATAGGGCAGGCAATGCGCGTAGTCCCACTGCTCCATACCCGGGTCGCCCGCTCAGCGCTCATAGTCGAGCGGGTTGCCGCGTTGGAAAATCATGCCGTTTATGCTGCTGGAGCCGCCGAGGACCTTACCTCGAGCGTGGAAAATCCGACGATCGTGCATCATCGGTTCAGGGTCACTCTGATAGCACCAGTCGTACAGGCGATTGCCAATCGGTATGGTAAGCGCTGCGGGCATATGGATAAACAAATCCCAACGCCAATCCATCCGACCCGCCTCCAGCAGCAGAACCGCGCTACCGTCTTCGCTCAACCGACGCGCTAGAACCGAACCCGCCGATCCACCGCCTACAAGCATAAAATCGTAATGCATTTCCCTCCCACCGTTCTGCGCGCTCGTGCGTTGCATAGTATATCTTCAGGCGTCGGCATGCATTCGGCATTCAGGCCAAACTTCGTCTGTTTCCGCATGCGAGATCTTACGGGCCGCCCTGCCGTGCACTGCGCTTAACCGTCTCAACTAGGCGCACCACGCACAGACCCAAACCGGCAGAAATCGCGTTGAGCTGGATGTCCTTTACTTCAAAAAACCGCTGCGGCAGGACGAGTTGGATACACTCGTCACCGATGCCCACTAAAACCGTTATTCCCCAAGCCACGGCGTAGGCCCAACCCGTGGGTAGGTCGATCCTGAGCGCCCGCAAAAACATATAGCCCATAAAGCCGTACTCAACCAAATGGAGCCGCTCGGCAGGGAATTGGGCAAAGGCGCTCAGCAGATAGGCATATACGGCGGCCAAACCCGCCAAGAATGCATAGCGAGACAGCGTGTAGTGCGCGCGCGTGCGCCAGATGGAGACGACAACGGCTATGGCAAAAAGCACCACGGCAACGATGCCGACATGACGTATCGCTTCCCCCGTATACGCCCGTAAAAGCGACCAGGCCTGTGGCATATACGGGATCGTGCTATAGACAAAAGCGACGTAGAAGAGCGCGGCCAACCAAGCGCGAACGCGCTGTGGTCCAGCGCGCAGATACAGCGAGTTAAACAGCGTGCGCAACAGCACCAGTGCGACAATCCCCGCAACGATATAGGGCAGCGCGTCGGTAGCCAACCAAACGGCTAAGTCGCCCAACGCTCGTCCGATGCCAACGGCCAGCTGACCCATCTCTGCGGGTAAGACCACCAGCTGCAGCCATAGCATGGAAAGATCCCACGCCGGCTCGCCTTCGCCTTCGGCCGTAGCCAGATTAAAAGTGACCCACTCGCTCTTTTGCTGGGGGTTATCCGTGCGATAGACCCTAAATTTCCACGGATTATACATGACCAGCGAGTTCCAAAAGCCGACCTGGAAGGGACCGTAAACGGGTTCATTGGTCGGCTCAATCAGCTCCCCGGCCAAGTGATAGGCACCTTCGCCTACCTCATACTCGATGGTGTAGTTTGCCTGCGCAATACCACTCCACGCCAGGCGAATCACGTGATCCACGCCCCTGTACTGCAGCGTGTCCCCGTTGGTCGGAAAAGCAATTACAGGAGCTTCCTCTGTGGCAGCAGCTGACGCCACGGCTGCATCTTCTCCCATATCGGGCCGATAGGCTACCTGGTGCGCGTAGATGGCCCACTCGTTGAGTATGCGTCCCAAACTATCTGACAGTACCGTACCGTCTTCCCACACATTGTCTTCTTCATAGGGATCTTCGTTGAGATCGTATAGCTCATACTGCTGCTCCGTCACGCTGTGTATGAGCTTCCAGTCGCGCGTGCGCATCGCGCGGTAGCGCTTTTGGTAGTCGGCCGCATCGGCCGTGTAGCCGGAGGCCGAAGTTTCGAAAAATAGCGGCTTGGGCTGCCAGTTATCCTGACCGCGTATGAGCGGTAGCAGCGACTGACCCTGCGCCCGCGGCGGCGCATCCAGCGAAAGCAAATCCAGCAGCGTGGGCATGATATCAATGCTCTGCACGGGATCGTCGAACACGAGCCCGGCCGGCAGGGTAGAAGGCCACCAGAACAGCATGGGAATGCGAATGATTTCGTCGTATAGCTGGCCCTCTTTAAACGTCGACACGTGACCAACCACGCCGCGATCTAAGAGCCCTTCCCCATGATCAGCCGCCACAATGACGATCGTGTTTTCTCGCAGTCCCGTTTCTTCCAACAGCGCGCGCAGGGGCACAAACACCCGATCGTCCAACATGCGCACCTCTGCATCGTACAGCGCGCGCACCCACACGCTATCGCGATCGGCAAAGTCGATTACGTTGCGCGTTAGCATGACGTTCTTTGCAACTAAATCGATTTTCTCGCGCGCGATAAACCGCTGCAGCGATCCCCAAAAGGGGACAAAGGAATCGAAGGCCTCATCCATATAGGGCTTCGAGTAGCGCGGCGCCGCGTCGTAGGGTTGATGCACGTCTCGGTAGTGATAGTAAAGGAAAAAAGGATCTTCGCTCTTGCCCGCCTCTTCGCGTAGCCAGTCAAAAAGGATTTCATCGCCTTGGTGTATCAGCAAGGCGCGTTTGGGATAAGGATCGAGCCCCAGATGGGCAAAGTTGGGTATATCAGAGAGAAAGAATATATCCGGCACGCGATAGCCGGCCGCTTTGAGTACTTCCGGCAGGGTTTCCACCGCTGGATTCATGCTGCGGCCGCGCAGATCGACCGCGTGCGTGGGCGCATAGAGCGACGTGAGGATGGAAATGAGGCCAGGCGAGGTCCATCCAGAGGTATTAAATGCCTGACGGAAGAACACGCCTTCGCGAGCGAACTCGTCGAGGGCCGGACTCGGGCCGCGCGGATTGCCGTAATAGCCTATGCGATCGGCGCGAAAAGTGTCCACCGTCAGCAGGATGATGTTGGGCCGCTTCGTCGCATGAACCGCGTCGCCTACTAGTATACAGAGTACAACCAGAACCCACATCACATTCATCATGCCAGCTGATTCTCCTACTGCTATCTCAACGCGTCAATGTACATGAGACATCGCGCCTTGTCACAGCGTCTCAAAACCGAGAAATAAGTATAAAAACCTTTTGCTGTGTTAGGTCAAGCGACGAAAGTAGGACGACCGTGTATACCCTACCATCGTCGTACACCCCTTTCGGTAAAGATAGCAACTGAAGCTACGGGAACACCAATAGCCAAATTCATCTACTAAAAGAGCCAAACCAGAAAAAAGATAAGTTCAAGGGACCACTTTGATCCAAGATCCAGGTGCTGGTAGGACGTAATCGGCGCCAAGAGGTAGCGCTGGTTCCATACGTTCGACGAAATTTTCCATATTCAAAAAGGGTACAGGCCGTAGGTCCTGTGGGTCCTCTGGTAAACGCGAAAAGAAGTTCTCCCAGTGGATCATGGCTACACGTTTTGGTTGCAGGTGATTGACCAGATCTTGGGGGTAGTTGCCAACTTCGTTATAGCCAGCGACACAGAGCATTGCCAAGTCAACACGACGGTTTAAGGATGGAGGAAAACCCGAGGGCGGTGAAGAAGCTGCATCCTGATAATAGAGTCGGTAAACGATCGGGCCATCTGGCCGCTCGAGAAAGTCGATCAAATAGGATAAGGTTTGACCTTCGCGCCAACCTGCAGCTCTTCGAGGTAGGCGCTGTAAGTCCTTATGGTAGGATCCGCGAAACATTTTGAAACCGTTGAAGTGTGGGGCATGCTCAGACTCTAAGGCCATAAAACGGATACGGCCGTCGGCAATCTCGATCCATTGACCTGGCATGGTGATATTGCCCATTTGTTCATTTAACATGACCAAACGAGACTTATCCACAGTAGTGGATAGGGTGTGGTAGGCAGTGCGGCTTCCGTATACACGAGCGTTCGGAGTATAAGTGGCTAGAATATGGGGCAAATCCATTAAGTGATCGTAGTGAGCGTGTCCGACGAGTATCGCGTGAGTCTCTGCTAGTTCGCTACGCATTGGAGCTAGGAAGCGGTCGATTTCTTTGGGTTGTGATTTTATGCGCCAAAACAAGAGGCTTTTTAGCGAGGGATTGGAAAAAAAAGGGGCTGTAAGTACGACATCCTTGCCTCGTCGCAAGAAAAGACCACCTGCTCCCAGATACTTGATATGGAGCTTGGTGGAATCTAATGCTGGAGGGTGCCTGTCGTTTAAGAGAGGTATTTGGTCGATAGTCCTGCTAAAAGCAGGTGTAAGAACCAGTAAGAGTATGGAGCACAGCGTTTTAAGTAACATGTAACGGTCTATTATTTGAACCTTACAGTAACTCAATTAAGTTTTTCAAGCGAGTTAAGACAACTCATTGTCGGTATGTCTGGACGGTTTGTTATTTTCAAGAGTTCGGTTTGACAACGAACAATAATACGAATCAAATTTGAACCGGCTTCTCGTTACTAATAGATCGAAGTCGATTCAAGTAGGTTAAAAAATGATTTACAGACTTACATTTCTTTCAATAAATGAAGTGTCTTTTCGCAGCGCTCCCCAAAGAAAAATTTATCTAACACAAGAACAAACACGCTGCCCGGCTCTGAAATGTATTCAAATAACGTCATAGATGATTTCAACTTCATGTTGTCAGGAAGACCAAATACTTCTTTAGCTGAACGATCTTCGATATTTAATACGATTACCGTACATTCTATCAATCTCGCCCCTATAACAGGATGACTCATGTACCGTTTAGCTTCTTCTAAGCTTTTAATCGAGTAACGTTTTGACGTTGAACTATGTCCCAAACCTTCAACCTGCGGAAACATATACCACATCCAATGGCTGCGTTTTTTTTTGAGCCTCAACTCTGACAAGGCAGACTCATAGGTTCTGTCTTGTGCATTCACAAATCGCATTAAATCGAATGAATCGTCAAGATTCTTCATACGTCAGAGCCAATTAACTATTACCGCAGCAAAACCGCTCGTTGGACGGCCGCAAATTCCTGCGCCTCCATACGAATTAAATAAACGCCTGATGCCAATTCTTGCCCTCTATCATCGCGACCATCCCAAACCAACTGCACCCGGCCCGGCTTCATGGCCCCCGCGTGTAACGTCCGCACAGATTGTCCCAGTCCGTTGTAAATTCGCACAACGATGTTTTCCGCATGGTCGGGAATGACCAGAGGAACTACCGTGCTCGCATTGAACGGATTGGGATAGCTAGGCTCCAGGGCATATTCATCGGGTAAACCATCGGCCCCAACGGCTACAGCCGTGGGCTCAATCTGATCACGCACCCATACAGGCCCGAAACTAGCGACAAAGTTTAGTCGGTCGGCAGCGACGGAGCCGGTGAAAAAATTCAGCTCATAAATCCCTGATCGGCTGAGTTCAAAAACGGCCGAAAACGTGTCACCCGACCTCTCCGCATGGAGGTCAAGCGTATCAGTTCCGACAAAACCTAGCGCGATCTTCCCTAGCCCATCATCAACAAACTCTCCACTAATTTCGTAACGATGACCCGCGATAAATTCCGCAGGCAGAGCCGGAACGAATCGTACTCCGGGCACGTAATTGGCTGGAATGCGAATTCGCTCCGTGAAACTCTTACCCAAAGGTATAGCAACAACCCCTATGCGCCCCTGAGGATCAGTCGACAAATCTAATTGTTGCCGTCCAACACCACTGACCCGAACAAAAGAAAGTCCACGCATCGGCACACTACCCGACAGGAGCGAGCCATCAAACTCGTACCGCCGTTCTGATGGCAATGCAAAGCCCCTGTCTTCTCCCTCACATAGTAAAG
>CAXGPR010000069.1:0-19283 GCA_964011675.1 uncultured bacterium | reverse complement strand
GAATCATAATCCACGTGTCGTGGGTTCAATTCCCTCCGTCGCTACCATATTTTTACAAATGCAAACTCCTACTTTTATAAGGTTTGCATTTTTATCCACGCCAACAGCTAAGCGGGACATCTTTTTGCCACTGTATGCTCTAGGCTCTATCCGTGTCCCCATCATTACCCCGACGTTAAGTAAAATCTCCCCCCTGTAATTACTACCGCCATAAGAACGCCGGTGTCGCTTGTTATTCTTGAAAAATATGCTCGAAATTCTGGAGATATGCTCCACTCAGGCGGGATGCAACTCGGGCCGGAGAGGTATCAAGCTCCTCAACAATCTTACGTAAATCTTGCAAATTAAGAGTGACCCGATTGTCAATGTGTTTAGCCAACACCGGTTTGGCAGCCTGGAGCACTAAGCTGCCAACGGTGCTACCCGCACGTATGTAGACCCGCAGATTGGCGAATATTTTGCCCTGATCAAAGTCGCTTTTAAGTAAGAATACGGCACTCGCCTCGTTAAAGAATGGAACTGCCCAATGATTCAGCCTACCGTCAACTAAGTAGGCTACTTCGCCTGCTATTTGGTAAAGACAGAAGGCATCACCGATTAGACCGGTCGGATCTTCTACATGTAGGGTGTCGTCGCGAGCAGTCATATCGTAAGCTGGAGCAAAACCGTATGCCTTCCACAGTACGCCCATCAACAGAGGGTTAGAAAGAATGCGGTCCCAAGTAGATTCAGAGCAAAGCCAGGTAAACCTGGTGGCGTA
Source organism: uncultured bacterium (assembly GCA_964011675.1). GTDB lineage: Bacteria > Latescibacterota > UBA2968 > UBA8231 > UBA8231. The sequence goes on along the minus strand of CAXGPR010000069.1, from coordinate 18,523 downwards.
GGTGACATCCGCTTCATCGACTAACTGACGGGCCCGGATTCCAACGTCTCCAACAGCAGAAGTCGCAATCAGCATTAGGCCAAAAAACATTTTTAGCAGCAATGCGGAGTCCGTTTTCTTTACCACTTCGTGTCCGCAATCTGAATATCCGGATGCGATACGAGCAAATGCCAGATAACCGCCTGAAACGATTCGGCCAGCGGCGTGACAGTATGCTCGCTAACCGTCGGCACCACCACACATGCATGGGAGACCTGAGCAGTGAAACCTCCGTCGCGACCTACGATGCCTCCTATGTGTGCCCCTACGCTCTTGGCATATTCCAACGCCTTGATCAGATTAATGCTCACGTTCATCTCTCGATGACCGCCTCCTACCGAAAAAACGAGTACGAGGTCTTTCGACTGCAGTCGACTTCCCTCTAACCAACGGGCAAAAGAGGTCTCCCACCCATCGTCGTTTATACGCGCCGTTAGTTCGGAGATATTATCCGTGGGCGCGTATGCCTCTATTCCGGCAAGCTTGCGAAAGTCATTTACCGCGTGCCCCGCGTTACCAGCGCTACCTCCAATCCCCAGAACAAACAGACGCCCGCCTGCTTGCCGGACGCGAACAAACAGATCTACCAACGCGTCAATGTCTTGTCGATTGAGCTCTTCTACAACTCTTATAACCTGGTGCAGATATTCATCCGTATAGCTCATCTGATAGAGAACCCAGCTGCTTGCGCGTCTTTGTAAAATACCTTCACCGTATCCAAAGAGAAATCATTTAGATCCGTACCGATGGTCGACAGCTTACTGATGATATCATTGGTACAGGTAATGATGTGACAGCCAATTTCATCTGCCTGCACGACGTTATACACCTCGCGCGGGCTTGCCCAGATCAATTCGGCCTCTGGGTTTGATGCAAGCAGTTCGACGGATTCGCGCATTGTCGGCATGTAATCGATGCCAGCATCAGCAATGCGGCCGGCAAATACGGACACACAGCTTGGCGCCCCGCCCTGTATTGATTTAGCAACGTTACGCACCTGGTCGAGCACAAAAATCGCTGTCACATTAACCTTTATGCCATCGTGCGACAGCCGGTGGACCATGTCGAATACGGGCTGTCCTCGCGTGTTGGTCACCGGTATCTTGGCGTAGACGTGTTCGCCCCAAGTGGCAATTTCTCGCGCTTGGACTTCCATCTCAGCAATATCATCCGAGAACACTTCAAATGAAATGGGTCGGTCTGGAATTTCTCGCACGATGTCTTTGGCAAACGCGACGTAATCTTCTACACCGGCACGCCGCATAAGAGAAGGATTGGTTGTAAATCCAGCAACGAGCGGGTGGAGATAACTGTCGAGCATACTCTGCTTGTCTGCCCCATCGGCAAAAATCTTGACCGTGAGATCGTTTTCAGAGCGCTCCGAGCGCACAATTTCTTGATCCGAAGACACCATCGGGCGAACTCCTTGCGTAAATTAGCGGGTTGGTCTCTGCACGAAAGATACGGTTTGCTCTACACCCAGCCAAAACCGCGCAATATCACTGACAAATTCATGTAGTGCAACAACACTCACCGCATCTCATCTGTTTCCGGCAGTTAGTAGCAGGCTTGAAAAGGTCCACCATATTGCTTAATGTCGTTAAAAGGACAAAATTAGAAAATCATGTGGATTTTGAATATAATTAGGCTGCAAATAACAGCAGCAATATGCCTATTTTTTACCTTGCCGGTCTGCGCTCAGAAACCCCTTTCTCTCCAAGAATGCATCGATCTGGCCATGAGGCGCAACCTGCAGCATCAGCGCAACGAGCAAACGCTCGCTGCGAGTCGAGCGAACTTAGAATCGGCACAAGCCCCCTTTGCCTTCAGCATGGATGCCAACTTTACTGCGCCCACCTTCACAGAGGTGCGCGATACGCAAGAGAGTGTCGCTCTAGCAACCCGCGTGCGCGACGAAAGCACCAACTATACCTACAATGGCAATCTCCGCATGAGCAGACGTCTGCCTTACTTCGGTTCCATTCAGGTCATAACTAGCGGCGAGCGACGCGATTTTTCCTCAAACCGACGCAACGATTTCCTAGATTTCTCTGGCGATATGCGCCTCAGCTACGAGCACGACATACTCAACCGAGCATCAGAAGAAGTTGGCTTGCAACGAGCCGAATATAACTTCGCCAATGCTAGCCTTAACTTCAAGCAGCAAGGTCTCCAGATTGAGGGACAGGTCATCGACGATTATTACACCTTGGTACAGCGACTACGCCAACTAGAAATTCAAAAGCAGCGCCTCGATCTTTCGCGCGCCAACCTAGAGCTTGCCCAGCGCAAGTTTGAGGTTGGCCTCATCGCCGAAGTAGAAGCTCTCCGACTGCAGGTAGAACTCCTGCAAGCCGAGTCGAGCTTCGCCCAAGCCGAAACGGCAATTGAGAGCCAGCGTGACGAGCTGCGCCAAACGCTCGGACTCAACCCTGAAGACGCCCTAGACATTAGCATAGAGGTCGAAAACAAGCTATATGCGATAGACTCTCGAGAAGCCATGCGCTTAGGGCTGCAAAAACGCACGGACATGCGCCAAACAGAAATATCTGAGAAGCTGCGACGACTCGACCTAGAAGATGCGCACCGTCGCAATGGCATCAATGCAACGCTTAACGCCAATATTAGCTTGCGCGGACGCGGCGACGAAATCGGTGATATCAGCAGCACGCTTGAACGAAATCAGTGGGGAGTCGGCATCCAAGTGACAATGCCGCTAATCGACAACGGTGCGCGACGCAGCAATCTCAATCAGGCACGCATTGCCCTACAACAGAGTAAAATCACGCGCGAAATCCAGCGACAACAGGTCGTGCGCCAGGTGCGCGATGCAGTGCGCAACATAAAAGAAGCCGAACGGCAAATAGCCATACGTCAAGCTGGTCTTAAGGTGGCTAAACGAACGTATGAAGTAGAACAGAGTCGCTTTGAACTGGGCCTTGCCCAAAGCCAAGATTTGCTGAATGCGCAGAATCAGCTGACGCAGTCGCGCATAGACGAACTGGGTGCCATAATAGACTACCAGCGACGCCTCAAAGACCTAAGGCTAGCCACTATGGCCGACCTGAGCACATTCGCCAACGCTGTAGAGTAAAAAAATAAGCTAGTTGTCGTCGTCTTGTTTCATGAGGGGGTGAGAAAATTCAGCTTCGTCTTCTCCGTAAAGACGTCGAGGCCGTTGTCTTGTATAGGATGGAATTTTGTTTTGCTCTTCTGCTTCTTGGCAGGGAATACATAATCGCGCGGTTGGCAAAGCTTCCAGTCGTAGTTTGGGGATAAAGCCCCCACAGGCCTCGCAGTGACCATACGAAGAGTTTTCTAGTTTCTCTAAGGCTAGAATCACGTCTTCTAATTCGCGACGCTCTGTATCTCCGAGCGCAACCAAGAGCTCCATGGCACCCGCCTCAACAGCGCGGTCCAGGTCATCTGCCTTGGGATCTTGCAGCTCATCAATTTCCTGCTCCGTCCCATCAATGTCACTCATCAGCGCGGCACGACGCTCCAACAAAGCTTTCTTGACCTTTTCGCGTTCTCTTTTGTTTAGCGCGACTTTCTTGGCCATATTCCTCTCGTTTCGGTAACAGCTCAGGCGACGCATAATGGATCTGGGTTCCAGAGAGCACCGTCGTTTTTGAGCTAAAAAGGGCCGAAGAACCGCATTCATCCGGCCAGTGCTTCCTATTTTTTCACACTCGCAGACGGAGAGTTAGTCCTGCCGACTCACCTGTTCACGCTCTAAATCCCTCAGTCGATCGCGCAGATCTGCTGCCCGCTCAAACTGGTCTCGTTCAACCGCCAAACGCAGTTCCTCGCGGAGCTGCTCAAGCTTGCTCATCGGGCGTGCACTCTCTACTTCCGTTTCCCATTCGCGCAAAAAGTGCAGCTCCGGACATTCTTCCAGTTGATCGAAACGTCCGGTCCGACGCAAATAATCTTCAATTTCGACAATGCCGCCGCGAATTACGCCAAGCGCTTTCTTGTGCTCTTCACCGTCCAAATGCGAGAGGACGCGAGCCTGAATTCGATGCGCGGTGACAAACGGCGTGTGCTGTTCTGCCATCTGACGATCTTCTTCGGCCTCAGCGTACTCGTAGCACAGGTTTAAAATAGACAGGTTGTGGCGCGCGTCTTTCTCAGCAAGCGCATACTCCTTGAGCTCGAAAAAGCTTATGCGGCGCCAGTAGAACTTCATTGCCTCTTGGGCCAGATCCCAGCAATCGTCACGCGATAAAGTAAAGGACTCAATCACTCCTCCTTGCTGCTGGCTGCGCGCCAACTTGCCTCGGTAATACTCGAGCAGGGAGGCACATCCCTTGGGCCGCATCCCATCTGGGCGTCCATCCCATTCTAACTGCATAATACCTAGGTCCATGCGAACCTGAATTTTCGCACGCCCATCGCGCCCTTCTATCTTGCGAACGCGCAGTTCGCTTGGAGCGTATTCCCAGTCGCCCAACGCGGATCTTATGTCGTTGTTCATATCCAAAAAAAACCTTGAAAATTCAACGCTTAGAAGCATTCTTTGAGCACGAAGACGGGCCAATTATATGACGAGCATCTACTTTTGTCAACTTCATTCCAAGTCAGTTGGAAGTACCCCATTTATCTCACTCACAATTGCCAGCAATTCCTGTCTCAGCGTCAGGGTCATATCCATCTGCGTAACAAATCGCTCTATAGCTGGCACGGCTTCTTCCCCCATACTCACGAGCGCAGCGTGCGTATTTTCACGCTCTTCTGGCGTAGGATTATACTGCATTTCGCCAGGATCTATCTGCGTACCAAACATGCTCATGCGCGGATATTGCTCTTCGCCCAGCAACCCTCCCATACTAGGGTTGGCAAAGCCGCGCTGAGATCTGCCCAGAGAATCCGTCATTCCCGGAGCAAAAGGGAAGGTCTGTTCCTCGCCTGTAAATACACCACGAAACGAGCGCTGTTCATCGCGCACCATGAGCAGGTCGTAGTAACGCAGCGCATTGATCAGAATCTCGGCCGATTTATCGCATCCCAGTTGGCCTAGCGCAGTAACAGCCGCCATTCGAATATCAGAATCGGCCGTATTGAGCGATCGATCCAACAAACGTCCAATATCGACAACCACACTCGTATCGCCGATGGACGCCAGCGAATGCACTATGTCCTGCTTAAGCGTAGTGCGTTGCTCATAGTCGTGCAGCGCGTTACGCAATACGGGCACAGCGCGCGGATCGCCAATATCTCCGAGAATCTGTGCAGCCTTGCGCCGTGTAGCATAGGGATAATCAGGCCGTGAGACAATTTCTAAGATGCGTTCAAACTGTGCCTCGTCGCCATCTTGATACTGCTGATACATCTGATTTACGTTTGTACATCCAGTGTATATCAGCAGCGTTGATAGCAATAACCAACCCATCATTTTGATCTCCCGGAGGCGAGGACCCAAGCCTTGCCGTGGCACACGCGATCCACTATTATCGTTAACGAAACATCAATTGAAAGACCGAAAACGTGACGCAAGGACAAACGCACGATCGTCAGGCAATCCCTGGCATAAAAGATATGCTTGCCGTATCGAGCGGCAAGGGGGGAGTTGGTAAATCAACGCTCAGCGCCAACCTCGCCGTGGCACTCGCAGAGAGAGGGCTGCGCATTGGCTTACTCGATGCCGACATCTACGGTCCCAACATACCAGGCATGCTCGGCGTCCATGAACGTCCTCAGGCCGACCCACAGAGCGGTCGCATTCAACCAATAGAGGCACACGGTATAAAGTTCCTCTCCATGGGACTACTGATTGAGACGGGCGTTCCAGTCATCTGGCGCGGCCCTATGTTGGCTAAAATGATCAACCAGTTTCTGTTTAGTACTGACTGGGGAGAGCTCGACATGGTCCTTTTAGACCTGCCGCCAGGAACAGGCGACGTGCAAATTACGCTAACGCAGTCTGCACCCTTAACCGGCGCTCTCATTGTGACCACGCCATCGGCGATTGCCCTTGAGGATGTGCGGCGCGGCGTAGAGATGTTTCGGCAAACCGAGGTGCCGCTGCTTGGCTTGGTGGAAAATATGAGCACCTTTAGCTGCGATCAGTGCGGTCATCAGACATCGTTTTTTGGCGAGGGAGGCGGATGGCAGACAGCGGGACTACTATCAATTCCCTTTCTTCGGTCTATTCCACTCGACACAGCACTCCGCGAAAGTGCCGACCGCGGTCAACCGGCCGTACGCTCACAGCCGCAAGCCAACAGCAGCCAGGAGATTATCGCGCTGGGACAACAAGTAGCTGCCCACTTTGATTAAATCGGCGGGTCGTACTCAAGCTCATTATTTGACTACGCTGAAAGCGCAGTTTACCCGGCGTTCGTTGCCCCCCATATCGCGCACGGAAACCGTCCATTGGTGCGCACCGAGCGGCAAGTCTTCATACGGCGAAGCCCGCACCGTCTTGGCCTCGGGATCGTATTCGGCAACGAGGCGCCGTCCGTTTAACTCCACCTGTATATCTTCCTCACGCCCGATTCCACTGCCTGCGTCCTGAATGCGCGCACGCAATTCGGGGCGGCGTTCTCTCGTCTTAGCTGACGGTAGTGGGTAGAAGGTGTCGACTTGGGGAGGCTGCCCATCGCGCATGAGCGCAAAACGTCCAAAGCGCCGAAGCGCCGAACCAATATAATTTCCCTCGCGCTCGGTCCCGACTAGTGCCCACTGACCCGCACGCACCTCTCTATACAAGCCGACCTGAGAATTTTCGCACAAACCCGGAGGACAACGCAACCAAACTCCGACGCGCACGTCAAAAGGTGTGCCGCTCGGGCCGAGATCATATCCCACGTCAATCGCAGATAGATTTTCCGAGGGTTCGGGAATAAAAGACTCGACCTGCGGAAAAATAATTTCGTACACGCTGTTTGCAGCAAAGTCTAGCGCTACGTCTCCGTTGGCCAATTCCACGCGCCGCGTCTGTCCGGGCCGCACGGCCACCTGCGCCAGTTTAAGAGGCCAGCGCTCGTCACGTATTACCGCGACGGCATTTGCGGCTCCATCGTCGTTGGTAGAGCCCAAAGGTAAGATACACTCAAATGCTTGAGCAGCAACTTGACGGGGCCAAAAAACCGCATTACCCATCAGCACCTTGGGCTGTTGGGTAATGGGTGAATCAAACAGAAGGCGCAGCACAACCCAACTGCCGTGCACCGTGCGCTCTAAGCGCAGTCCGGTTTCTGTAGTCGTTGGAACTGGCACGTTCAGCAGAAGTGAATCAAGTCCCCCCTTTGCATCGCGCACTTGCATCTTCCACAGGGCGTCTCTATCTCCTCCATCCCAGTTGAGCTGCTGGCCAACCGCCAGCCTGGATGCGCTCAGACGTTCCCATCCATTTTGCTGCCAGCGATACAGCACACCATCCAACAAGACATCGTCTCGATCTGCCACTTCCGCCTCTAGCATCCACCGACCCGATATCTGCTTGACTGTTGCGGCATGGAACATCGGCACGTCATTTACCCTCACCGCCATACGGGATCGACTGCGATTACCGAAACGATCAGAGGCCATAACCTCCATATCGTGTATGCCTTCACCAAGGGCACCAGCGTCTGCGCCGGCAGAAGTCCGTATCAAGCCATCTCCCGACATGTGGTAAAAATCCAGCCGACTGCCAGCGGGTTTAAACAGCGTGTGAAAGCGCCCTCTTCCACCTAGGTAATTGATATAGAGCCGATCTAAGTGGACTTGATGTCCATTGGCATAGGAGATCTGATCGTAGGAAATAGACGCAACGTCCAAGCCGTTAATACGCATGCTCAACTGATGGGGAGCCAGCTTGTTATTTGCGCCATCGGCCCTGTCCCAGACCTGCACTGCCGCCCCGATAGAACCGTATATGTGCACGGTATCCGCAGCTATGAAGGCCTCTTCCTCTTCGCTCCAGCGCAGCGCGAAACTAGTCGTCACATTCCGCCCATTGATACGGCTCGTGCCGTCCATGGGCACCAAGCCGATGCGCCTAATAACAGGAGGCGTCGTATCGTCAACCGCGTAGTCTTTCAGCAATGGATTAATCGGCCTATTATACTCGTCTCGTAACTCAAAATGGAGGTGTGGAGGACCAGCGCCACTCTCTCCGCTTAGGGCAATTACATCGCCGCGCCGTACAGGCATTTCCCCAGGCTTAAACCAAAGATCCACGCTGTAGCGCTGCGCCGTGCGCTGAGCTACCTCAACGCGTTCCCGCGCCGGACCGACAAAGGCAGATAAGTGGGCATAAACGGCTGTCCGGCCGTCCGCCAAACGCTGATAAACAGCGCGGCCATAGCCCCATGGTGAGGTTCGAACGCGCAAGATATAGCCCTCATCAACCGCCCGCACTTCGTAACCGGTGCGCCCCCACGTTTTAAAGTCTATACCCATATGAAAGGACGCGGAGCGAGATTCACCAAAAGAAGAGGATAGCACTGGACCAATAGACAAAGGCCAATCTAAGGGCTCTGCCGGTACGCTCGACCAACTACTCAAAAACAGGCAGCATAGCCAACCCATTGCGCGTTTAAACACTGCGCTCATCGCCTCTATACACACATAACTCAATAGACGTCGTATTAACACGTATGTAGTGGAGAGGCCGTTCGGTCCACGCCCCTGTGTTGATATAACGCTTTCCGCCCCGCTCTACATCCATCGCCGCATGCGTATGACCGCAAGTAATCGCTTCAATCCCCGCATGCTCAATCACGCGCACCGCATTGCGTGCAACGCGCTCATTCAGCACGCGGTATATCAGGCCCCATTTCTTTGCATATTCAGCCACGTGCATATCGCGTGAACCTAAGGCGACAAAGAGGTGGTGTATATGGCGAAATACCCACTTAAAAAGACCGTGACGAGGCATTAGATCATCTAAATTATTACCGTGGACAATATGCAATCTCTTTTCAATAACCCATTCGCTAACAAACTCGATCTCACCCGAATCGACCATGTTGAAATCGGCGTCGTGATTGCCGTATACCCAAATGACTCTACGCTGATGTGATTCGGCAACAATCCTATGCAAGGTCTGCTCATGCGCATTGGACAGCGGAAGGTCAGGATCGTCAATTACATCGCCGTTGAGAATGAGCGTTGCCTTTTCTGGAAGGGTTTGCAGCCAGTTATCAAAGGCATGTTGGTGGAAGTAGGCATTTCCCAAGTGCAAATCGCTAACGATGTAAAAGAGCTTCTCGTCCATTTCCTTGCCATGAAGTGCGTATCTGTTGACTTTCTAAGTCCATGAATAAAGATACTGCATCCCTAGCGCGCAAAGAAAAGGGCGAAAATCGCCTACAGGAACTGTTGGATCATTTGGGTCGACTCCTCCCCGATGCGGCACAGCGGCGCGCATTCGAAGCATGTTCGCGCACGCCGCCCCCGCCTTCGCTCCGACTCAACCCGCTAATAGCGGGCAGTCAGTCGCTTTCGGAATCCCTATCAAAACGGGCCCAACCCGTTCCTTGGTGTTCTGAAGGCTACGTATTTCCAGCGGATGAAAATCGACTCAGCTACACCATAGAACACGCCATCGGCGCCTACTACTTGCAGGCCAAAGCACCGATGTTTGCTGTAGAAACCTTGGCTCCTCAGCCAGGCGAACGCGTGCTCGACTTGTGTGCAGCTCCGGGGGGAAAGACAACTCAACTGGCCGCCCATATGAACAACAGCGGCCTGCTCGTTGCCAACGAGATGAGCAAGAAGCGTCTCCCAGCCTTGGTTGGCAACTTGGAGCGCTGCGGCGTGAGCAATGCGGTCATAACTCAAGCCCAAGGCACCTTATTAGCCCGCTACTTCCACAATTTCTTTGATCGTATACTCGTAGATGCCCCGTGTAGCGGTGACGGCATTGTGCGTAAAGATTTGAGCATGCTGCGCTACTGGTCCCCAGAAGATGCGCAGCGACAGGCTCAGACGCAGACCGGCTTATTGCGGGCCGCTTTTCACATGCTTCGCCCAGGTGGTACTCTCGTCTACTCGACTTGCTCACTGTCCCTAGAAGAAAACGAACACGTTCTCATGGCGCTGTTAACCCGCTACAGCGAATCCGCTTCTGTCTTACCGATTTCCAGTATAGAAACATCTCCCTTAGCCGAATCGATCCGCACAGGCTTACCCGACTCACTGCGCCACGCCGTACGCATCTGGCCTCACCTCTACGACACCGAAGGCGCCTTTGTCGCATGCTTGGGCAAACAGTCTTCCACCCAGTGGCCTCGGGTTGAATCAGACGCGGCACAGTGGCTCTGCAGCGCGGCAGACGATCCCTCTGCGGTGGAAGCCTGTCAGACCTTTAAGCGCCTCTGGTATTTTTCCATACCTCGCACAGCCGATCAAGTAGTGGCCAGTCGCGGTCGACATCTAATCATGCAGCCAGCAGCGAGCGACAGCATAGAAAATAATCTGCCCTTTTTCGTGCGCGCAGGCATGCGCTTTGGACGACGCCACAAGACGCACTGCTACTTTACGCAGCAGGCCGTATCACTCTGGGGACATCGAGCGATAGAACGGTGCGTTGACTTAAACTGGGACAGCGTATGCGCACTGTTTAGAGGAGAGCGCCTAGCTCTCGAGAAACCCCTTGCACAGCGCGGCGAGGTGATATGCAGACACGGAATCTGGCCGATCTGTCGCGCCATGATTGAAGAAGAAGGCACCCAACTCAACGGTATGTTGCCTCGTCCATTCTACCGAAACGAAGTACAACGCCTAACGTAGAAGCATATTTTTCCCACGCGATCTAATCAATCGAGCCCTCAGAGAAGCACTTTTCCTGCTTTTTTACCTTCTTACACGTTATTTGTGCGAACACAGGGAATTTTTTTCTCTCACTATGTTCATTTTTTCCCCTCTGGACCACCCGTTTGGAGTGAACTACATCCACATCTTGTGCTCCTACCGTTGTATACCGCTATATCGAGAAATTAATCTCATAAAAAATCACGTGGTATCATGTAGTTTTTTTGAATTTATTTTTTGCCACAAGTCGTTTTATATCAACACTTTAAAAAATAAAATTTATTCGGCAACTAGGTTCTGGTACAGACATTGCCATGAACCGAACAGAAGCAAATAGTCCTTTGACTTGGAAACCCGGAGGCCGTCTGCCGCTCCTCACGCAGATGGCCTTCGGGTGCCACAAACAGCATTGAATAGTAAGCAAATGAGTGACCTCAGAACAAACCGCATAAATCGTTTCCGCCTGTTTCTCCTGTTTCTTCTATTTGGCAGCCTAAGCGGTTTACTGATCGAAATAGCTACGCACAGCAGTTTGCTCGGCAAAAAAGAGACAAACACGGTGGTATGGGCACAATTCACTTTGCCAGTTGCACCATAAAGAACTGTAGAGAAAACGGCCTACCGCTCCCCGGATAGGTCGTAGTCTCTCCCTACATCGGCCTCCCGCTCCCCGGGCAGGTCGATGTAAGCCAAGCGCCGGCCTTCCGCTCCCCGGATAGGTCGGTGCTGCTTTTTTATCGTTTGCTTGATGCCTTAGAACCGGTCCAGCGAGGAAAAAGTGCGTGCTGGATTCCAAGTAGGCTACAGATACGTCCGGCAATAAAATCACCGAGATCATCGAATGTCTTAGGCTGCTGATAAAAAGCTGGCATCGCTGGCAATATAACGCCCCCGGCTTCGGTAACAGCAGTCATATTCCGTAGGTGTATCAAGTTAAGAGGTGTTTCACGCACGACCAAAACCAGCCGACGACGCTCTTTGAGCACCACATCAGCGGCCCTTTCAACTAAATTTTCAGCATGCCCGTTTGCGATCCCCGACAGGGTCTTAATAGAGCAAGGCACAATCACCATCCCGTCCGTATCAAACGACCCACTGGCGATCGCACTAGATTGATCGGCAACGGAATACTCGCGCAGCGTACCTGCTGTTATTTCCTCACCGTAAAGGCGAATGAGAAACTCCGTTAACGTCTCCTGATCCGGGCGATAACCCAACTCTTCACGCAGTAAGTAGCGACCATACCTTGACAGCACCAAATGGACGCCATGCCCATCGAGCAACAAAGTACGCAAGAGACGTCCGGCATAAAGGGCTCCGCTAGCTCCCGTAACTGCAACGACAATATCTTTCACCTGATAACTTCTTTCCCCAGATTCAGCGTCTGTACGTCGCCAAGCACGAGTAGATCAATCACAGTGCAGGCCAAAAAAACGACGCTAATAATCGCATTCAAGTTCAAAAATGCCATGTTGACGCGCGCCAAGTCATCCGGCCGCACGAGTCGATGTTCCCACACCAACAAGCCAGCAATCACCAACACACCCAGCACGTATATTATACCCATTTCAGCGTGCCATCCCAAAAGAATCATGAGCACAACGGATGCCACGTGGAGTAGCCGTGCGATCCGCAGCGCTCCTCCCATCCCAAAGCGCGCCGGAATGGAGTGCAAGCCCGCACGCAAATCGTAATCGCGGTCTTGACAGGAGTAAATGATATCAAATCCAGCAACCCACGTGAGCACAGCCATCGACAGCATCGCTGGCGTCCAAGCAACCGCCCCTGTCACGGCGATCCATGCCCCTAGCGGTGCCCCGCCTAAACTCAGCCCTAACACGAAGTGAGATGCCCAGGTAAAACGCTTGGTAAGAGAATAGAAAAAGAGCACCGCCAAAACGAGCGGAGACAGGTATAAACACAGAGAATTTAGCTGCCATGCCGCTAGGACCAAAGCGCCACTTGAAATCACGATTAGGAAACGCACCGAAGCCGGAGACACCTGCCCAATCGGCAACTCGCGCTTAGCCGTTCGCGGATTATCGGCGTCAATATGGCGGTCAACGAGTCGATTAAATCCCATGGCCGCACTGCGAGCACCAACCATGGCGACGACAATCCAAGCTAGCTGAACCCCGCCTACTCCACTCTGGGCAGTAGCTAGCGCAGCTCCGCTTAAAGCGAAGGGCAACGCAAAGATACTGTGCGAAAACTTGATCATGCGCCCATAAGTGTGAATTGACCGTAAGATACTCATATCTACCCTATGAGAAAAAATCTAAATACGGCACCGAATCTATTAGATCGTGCTGATATGCCTTGGCGTAAAACAGGCGCAGACCCTCGATTTCGCCTTCGCCTAACGAAAAGTGAATGTGTTTACTCAGATAGCGCCGGTAAAGGGCTGGATCTCCTCCCTTCTCGGCAGCATAGGCAAGAGCAATCTCATCTACGTGTGCCACACCAGCATCTTTGGCCGCCTGCAGTGCGTCAATCCCATCTCCGTCTAGAGTCCCCGCATATCCTGCCCAGAATGCGAAGACGAAGGGAAGTCCCGTGTGCTCTTTCCATTCAGCCGCCAAATCTATGCTGGGAAGTTCACTATTCAACTCTCCAAAAACGGGGTCACCAATTAATAGCGCCGCATCGGCGATCTCTAGCATCGCATGCAGATGGGGAGCAGCATCTACCCAAACCGGATCAGCGCCATAGCGCTCGCGCAGCAAAATCTTAATCAACGAAGCTGAGGTACGCGAGCTCGTATCGAGCGCAACTCGGCGCACATCATCCAGCGGCGTTGCATGATACAAGCGCACGGTCAACACAGGCCCTGTGGCCGCAATAGCCAACCCAGGCACAATTTGGTAAGGATTGATACTCCGTGCATACTCAATAGAGGGGATTAAACCAACGTCAACAGCCCGAGCCTGCAAATCAAGCGCACAGCGTGAAGGAACCGAGTAGTTGAGGTTGAAACGTATGTCTTTTTGTAAAGAGTAAACGAGGGGACGGGAATTCAGGAAAGAAACCACCCCCAAGCCTACGGTCATGGTAAGGCAGCTTCCATCAAGGGATAGTTTACCACTTCAGGCACGTGTTGGTATCGCGTATCACGACGTTGAGGAGCAAAACCAGCATCGACTATAAGACGTTCCATTTCACTTAGTGTCATATGATCCATATGGCTCGTCCCAGCAGCACTGACGACATTTTCTTCCAGCATAGTGCTGCCAAAATCGTCAATTCCGTAACGTAGGCTCACTTGGGCAATTTTGGGCCCTTGAGTTACCCAAGAAGCTTGAAAATGGTCGAAGTTATCAAGAAACAATCTGGAAACCGCAACCGTCCGAAGATGATCAAACCCGGTGGCCTTCACTCCATCCCAAAGCATACTGTCATCACCCAGATCAGTGTGATCAGGCTGAAAGTTCCAAGTAATGAAAGCGGTAAAACCTCCTGTTTGGTCTTGCAAATTGCGTAAATGCTGCAGGTGTTCAAGTCGATGATTGATCGTTTCAACATGCCCATACATCATGGTCGCCGTCGTGCGCATACCTAAATCATGCGCGATACGGTGCACGTCAAGCCATTGTCTCGTACGATCTTTCCCCTTTCCAATTACGTTGCGAACTTCATCGACCAATATCTCAGCTCCTGCACCGGGAATCGAGTCAAGTCCAGCATCACGTAAGCGGCGTAGCGTTTCTGTTAACGGCAACTTAGAAAGGTGAGCAATGTAAATGATTTCAGTAGCTGACAGACAGTGCTGGTGCACCTGTGGGTAGCGATCACGTATGGCCGAGAATAATTCTTCGTAATATTCAAGACGTAGCTTGGGATTGAGCCCACCTTGCATCAGAATCTCACATGACTTGGGCTCATTGCCACCTACAGAGACCATCTCATCAATCTTGGCAAAGATCTGCTCGTTTGGCAACACATACCCCTCGTCTGAACCAGGCTTACGGTAAAAAGCACAAAAATCGCACTTAACCCAACACACATTGGTGTAATTTATGTTACGACCAACGTTATACGTTACTATGGATTCAGGGTGACGCCGTTCCCGCACCCAGTTAGCAAGCATGCCCAATTCCGCTAAATTAGGGTGAGCGAAAAGGCGGCGAGCTTCGTCTAAATCAATCCGCTTCCCTAAATATACCTTTTCAGCGATATCATCTATCACTTCTATCCTCCAACAGCGGCTAGTGCCGGACTATTGACCACATTATCTGGACCATTGACCACGTTATATAAAGTATCGCGTTCGACGGGCTCACGGCCAGCTTCGACAATCCGATCTAAAAACTCGCGCTGTGTTAGACGTTGCTGCGTCTCGTCGTAACTACGTCGCGTAATCTCGTAATCCATGACAGTGCCATCTATATCATCAGCTCCATACCAGAGTGCCGTCTGCGAAATATCAATTGTGTTCATAATCCAAAACGTCTTCACATGAGGGAAATTATCCAACATCAAGCGCCCTATAGCCACTTCTTTCAAATCGAGACAACCAGTCGGTGCGGGTAAATGCTCTAGCTTCGTGCGCTCAGGATGAAAAGACAAAGGTATGTATGCTAAAAAACCACCGGTATCATCTTGTACATCACGTAGACGAGTCAGATGATATACTTTCTCCTGTGTATTCTCTATATGCCCATACAACATGGTCGCGTTAGAAGGCAAACCGTTTCGATGAGCCGTAGCAGCAATTCTCAGCCAATCCTCTGAATCAGCCTTGCCCCAGAATAAATCGCTCTGAACACGATCACTAAAAACCTCAGCCCCACCACCAGGTATTGATTCAAGACCTGCCTTCTTCATATCAATAAAGACTTCTTCAAGCGGCTTCTTTGCTATACGCTGAATTTGAGCAATTTCAATCATTGTGAAAGCCTTCAAATGAGCCTCGGGGCGGGCCTCTTTCATGGCTTTCAGAACATCAAGGTAGTACTCATAAGGCAACTTGGGATTAACACCACCCACCATGTGTATCTCGGTGATAGGTATTTCCGCATACTCATGCACACGCTGAGCCACTTGCTCAGGATTCAATACGTATCCACGTTCGTCTCTGGGAGTAACAAAGAAGGAACAAAACTTGCACAGCTTGTTGCAGATATTCGTGTAGTTAATATGCTGGTTACGGACGTAGTAGGTTGTGTTTCCGTTGAGACGCTCGCGAACGATATTAGCCATGTATCCCAGAACAGGTAAGTTATCGCAGTCGTAAAGCCTCGCTCCGTCATCACTGTCCAAACGATGGCCAACACGTATTTTTTCGTAGATATCTGCCAATCCTGCGCGTTCTACTATATCATCAAAAGCCACTATTTCCCCCTGCAAAAAGTAGATCCGACAACATAATACCAACCGTCCTTTAATTCGTCAACTCAGCACTTTACAACCTCTGTATATGCTGCAAACACCCATTGTCAACGTCGTAGCAGAAGCCTCAACAAAGCCCGCATCTTCAAGTAGCCTCACAAAGGCACTTCCCTGTGGGAAAGAACTAACCGAATTAGGCAGGTAGGCGTAGGCCTGTCTCTGCCCCGAAAGGAGTCCGCCAATGAGCGGTAAGACATTGTGAAAATAAAATTTATATAATTGCTTAAATAGTGGCGTAGACGGCTCACAAAAGTCTAGAACGAGAATTTGCCCTCCGGGCCGGAGCACGCGATGTGCCTCGGCAAGACCGCTTGGAATATGCCCAAAGTTGCGCACTCCGAAGGCACCCATGACAACGTCAAAAGACGCATCTTGGAAAGGCAAATACTCAGCATCTCCCCCCATGAGTGCTGTGGTTGCGCCGCGCTCTTCCACTTTCCTGACTCCCAACCGAAGCATTTCAAGCGCGACGTCCACACCAATGATGCGTGCGGGATTTAAACGATCTGCAGCCAGCGCGAAGTCCGCAGTGCCAGTCGCCAGATCAAGAATGCGCGGTTGGTTGGAAAGTTGTAAACTATTCAATGCGCGGCGACGCCAATATACATCAATGCCTCCGCTCAGCAGATGATTCAGCACGTCATAGCGCTGCGCGATCGCATCAAACATCTCACGGTTGCGCTTCTTGTGCTCAGCGATCTTTTCTTTATTCTTGAACATGCCAAGAGAAGCTACTCCATCCCCACTGACTGTCAATGGAATTGAGCCAAAACCCAGCCCAAGCCGATTGCATACTTAACGGTCTGAGCGAAGGTGTAGTCGCCTTCGACAACGCTGGCCGCATACAAATGGCCAACCCCGCACTGCTCGGTCTGCTCGGCATAAATCAGCTCAAAGAGCCAACGCTAGCTTATTTATTTTCGTCTAATAGACAACTAGCGGACATAGCGCGCATGGTGCTTAATGGCAAGGTAGTCGTCGACGTAGATGTGCGACACAACGCAACCGACCATGCTGAAGCTTCCATGCGCTGGCTGCGCGTCAACTCCATCAGCTTATCCGAGACAGACGCACCATCTCCAAACGCGATCATCACGCTCACAGACGTGTCAGACCTAAAAAGCGCAGAGCGTCAAATGTTCCAGGTCGAAAAGATGAGCGCCCTTGGACGCCTGGCCGCTTCTGTGGCTCATGAAGTGGGCAACCCACTGGGAGCAATTGACATACAGTTACAGCTATTACAGGAAGACCTCGCAATAATCGACAATTCTGTGCCCAACAAGACGTTGCGGCGTCTCGACATTGCTCGAGCCGAGATGCGGCGCCTCGAGGGCATAGTCCAGAACTTTTTGCGCCTGTCTCGCCCGCCCGCACTGCACCTGAAGCAAGTCGATCCCAATGATTTACTAAACAACGTGTATCAACTAGTCGCACCCGAGGCGCGCGAACGGGGCCTACACTTACATCTAGAGATCGGCCGAGCTTTAAATCTCATTGACGTCGACGAAAACCAACTTAACCAGTGCCTCCTCAACCTCCTTATCAATGCGTTCCAAGCCGTCGATGATCAAGGCCATATCCGACTGCGCTCTCGTGGAGAAGACGGCGATATCCTCATTGAGATAGCTGACGACGGACCGGGCATTCCGCCCGAAGATCTGGAACACATTTTTGAGTTTTATTATACTACAAAAGAAGAGGGCACTGGACTGGGCTTGTCGATCGCCCAGCGTATAGTGCATCAACACGCCGGCACGCTAAGCGTAGAGAGCCAACGGGGTGAAGGCACGTGTATAGTCATTCGCCTGCCCGGCGTCCTACCACCACCATAGAGTAGCCTGCCCATGTCTAAACAGCGCGTCAACATACTAATCGCCGACGACGAAGTATTCATACGCGAAGGACTCAAGGAAGCACTAGACGACAACAGATACGGCGTGGAGACTGTCTCAAATGGCCGGCGAGCCCGCGAAAAGCTGCGCACGGGAAGATATCATCTGGCCATCCTAGATCTTCGCATGCCAGGTCCATCCGGCTTAGATTTACTTGATGAACTCCGCGATCGAGAAACAGACACCCAGGTCGTTATCTTAACCGCTCACGGCAACGTAAGCACAGCAGTGGAAGCCATGAAGAAAGGCGCTCATGACTTTTTAACTAAGCCCGTAGATTTGGGTCATTTGCGCCTCGTAGTCGAGCGAGCACTCGACAGGCTTCATCTTGTCAGAGAAAATCGCAAACTGCACAGCCGCTTGGAAAGCGCCGACCCTTTCCGCAGGCTCGTCCGCAACAGTGAAAGCATGCAGGCAGCTTCAAAGCTCATCAAACAGGTGGCCCAGTCCGACGTACC